>CAZNNK010000615.1:0-4626 GCA_964574085.1 uncultured Coleofasciculus sp. | reverse complement strand
TCCAGTCGGCAATAATGGTACTGGTCGCCACAACGTTGGGTTTGTCCTCTGCATCGGTTCCTGAAAGAGTCGGATTTGTCGCCTCACAGCCACTCAGCCACAGCCCCAGCATCACCCCAGCCAGCGCAAATATTCCATTGTTGTAGGTTGGGTTGAGGAACGAAACCCAACTCCGATGAGGAAGCCTGTCGGATTTCGCGATCGCTCTACCCAACCGACGTGAACTACCCTTTCCCCCAAGCAGGGCGGGTTTAGTCAAGGTATTGGTGTGTTGGTTCTGGTTAGCCGTCAAACCCGCCCCTACACCTGTATACCCCTGCAACTGAGTTCTACCCTGCGAGTGAGTCATTCCATTCATTGAGTTTATATAGTGGTTTTCATATTGTTTTCATTTTTGAGGATACAATATTTTCATATTCGTTTCATTTTCTGGAGTCTACCCGGTTTAATCATGTCAACGCTTATCTTTACGCAAAACGATCGCACTCCCCAAAACCCAGCCATTACCCACCAGGAACCCATACGGATTGGTCATCTAAGCGTGCAGTACCGTTTCGTGGAGGCGCTAAAGGATATCACCTGTCAGATTCAACCGGGGCGACTGACGGGAATTATTGGTCCCAATGGTGCGGGAAAAAGTACGCTGATGAAAGCGATACTGGGGTTAGTGCAGACAAGCTGTGGTACGGCGATGTATCAGGGGAAACCGATGATGGATCAGTTAGACAGGATCGCCTATGTACCCCAGCGATCGCAGATTGATTGGACATACCCTGCAACTGTATGGGATGTGGTATTAATGGGGCGGATACGCAAGACAGGATGGTTTCGGCGTTTCTCCACCGTATCCCGGCGAATTGCAGCCCAGTCATTAGCGCGGGTAGAGATGAGTGAATTTCGCGATCGCCCAATTGGGCAATTATCCGGGGGACAACAGCAGCGCGTTTTTCTCGCCAAAGCATTAGCTGAAGAAGCGGATATTTTCTGTTTTGATGAACCCATGGCGGGAATTGATAAAAAAACCGAAGCCGTTATTTTTGAGATTCTCCACGAATTAGCCGATTCTGGGAAAACTGTGTTAGTGGTTCACCATGATTTAGGAGAAGCCATTACCAATTTTGATGATTTAATTTTATTGAATCGGGAATTAATCGCCTCCGGTTCCCGCCAACAAGTCATGCAGGCAAATAACCTACAACGGGCGTATGGAGGTCAAGTCGTATTTTTTTCAGATGCCGCTTAAACTTTTGACCCTTCGCTTCACGCAAATGTCCGGGTTTGTAGGGGCGGGTTTAGGGACTAATATTGATTGTTTGTGTTAACGTTTCTACAAAACCCGCCCTGGCTAACGTTTGATGAATTTAACAAATAACGAATGACGAATAACGAATGACAAATAATGCTTGACCTTTTAATTGAACCCTTACAATACAGTTTTATGCAGCGATCGCTCATGACAGCCGTCTTAGTAGGAATCGTCTGCGCCTCGGTAGGAAGCTACCTGATGGTACAACGCCTCGCCTTACTCGGTGATGCGATCAGTCATTCCGTATTACCCGGATTAGCGATCGCTTATATTGTGGGTGTGGATATCTTTCTGGGGGCGTTTTTGGCGGGTATTGTCAGTACCATTGTAATTACCTGGATCAGGACGCGATCGCAGATTAAAGAAGATGCAGCGATGGGGATTGTCTTTTCTGCCTTCTTTGCCCTTGGGATTACCTTAATTACAGTTATTCAAAAAGACAATAAGATTGACCTAAATCACTTTTTATTTGGCAATATCCTCAGTGTTACAAACGAGGAAGTGATCAATACAGCCATAATTACCGCCATTGTTCTCGCCATTGTTCTGTTGCTGTATAAAGAATTAATGTTTTATACCTTTGACCCCATTGGTGCAAAAGCAGCAGGATTACCGACAAACTTACTCAACTTTGGCTTAATGATTTTAATCGCCCTAACCATCGTCGCCAGTCTCAAAGCGGTTGGGGTGATTTTAGTCTTAGCCATGCTAATTACCCCAGGGGCGACGGCTTATTTATTGGTGACAAGGTTACACCAAATGATGCTTTTGGGTTCAGGAATTGGCGTTGTTGCCAGTATTAGTGGGATGTATTTGAGCTATTTTTTCAATTTACCATCGGGTCCGGCGATTGTATTAGTTACCTTTGGATTTTTCATGCTGGCGTTTTTGTTTAGTCCCAGTCAGGGCGTTTTCACCCATCCCAGAGTTCAATCTAATCAGTCACAGATTTGGCGAGAAATAAAGGGATTATTGAGATGAAATAAATCTGTAGGGGCGGGTTTAGGGGCAATTGTAGGGACGGGTTTAGAGACAATTGTAGGGGCGGGTTTAGGGACTAAATTCCGCTATTCACCAATAACGGAAAAACAAAACCCGCCCTCCTCACCAATAACGGAAAAACAAAACCCGCCCTCCCCCTCATGTAGGGAACAGGTGTTCTCAAGATTAGCAATCTGCTGGGCAAACCAAACAGCCGCCGCACCGTTGGTTTCCTGTTCAAGACGGGCAAAGGCTTGTTCAACTAACGCGATCGCTAACCCATCCAATGCCCTAGAGACGTGACTCTGTTGATATCGACCATCAGCTTGCAGACAAAATGCTATCACCCTAGCGGCTGATACATCAATCACCCAGTATTCGGGAATTTCTAGGCGGGCATAAATTTGCTTTTTTTCATCCAAATCCGTTGCTAAAGTTGTATCTCCCACTTCACAGACTAAATCAGGAACTCGCCACTGTCTCAAATTAATCCGTCGCGGTTCTCCCACTTGCCAACGAGGAGACTCTGCGCCAATATACACCACCTGATCGGGAGACGCCGCCCGTTGTTTTGGTTTTTCCAGAATACATCCCCCCAAACAATCGAATGTTTGTTCTGGCTTACGACTAAACCAGAAAGCAATTAACATTGTCAGCAGTTCGCGGAATCTGGCGTGATTAATACCTTCCCAACCCCTATCAACAAAAAGATAACCCTGATTAAAAAAGATGCGGAAATGGTCAACCTGGGACTGTTCAGCATCCGCGCAGCACGCCACATAATCGTCCCAAGTTGCTGATTGCCAGTGAGGAATTTGATCGGGCGATGTTCGTACCCGAATCTGAGTCTGAGTTGCCATATCACCCAATGATGACTGTTTCAAGTCTACTGTTGCAATTCTATAGAATCATTGTGCGTTACGGCGACATTCCCATTAATAAGGACAATAAGTATTAGTGATTACGCCTAACGCACCCTACGCTCGACTGTGGCAATTCTAGAATGCGATCGCGTGACACGAAAGGGGAAGAATTCAAAGCCGTCTCAAGAGCAGGAGAGAGGTTTTCTAGATCCCCTGAAAAGTCAGCTTGAGCTTAAAATAGGCATAACAAGTTTGTAGTCAGGGAACCTTAGCCCTTACATTTCCCATTGAGGAGAATCAAATGACCTTTGCCGAATCCCGCAGTGACACCGTTCCCGTTGAACTTCCCAATGGGGCGATCGCGAAATTTGAGGTGACAACCACAGGGCGAGAGGATGTCAGCTTTGACGCCAAGCAGTTTCAGCCTGTCGCTGATGCGATCGAGGGAGTAGTACAGATGGTCGCCGCCCCCCTGAAAAAAGCCAGACCGAAGAAGGCGACAGTAAAATTTGGTATGGAAATGGCGATCGAGGCGGGACAATTGACGGCGGTGATTGTCAAAGGATCGGGGAAAGCCAATCTGGAAATCACCTTGGAATGGGAAGCCCAGCCGAAAACGTAAACCATGAGTCGCGTCGAGAATCTGTTGCAACAATGCACGGTGAAGCTTTCCCTTCCGGGTCGCATGGGTTGGGGAACAGGCTTTTTTGTGGCTCCAGAATGGATTCTCACTTGCGCTCATGTGGTGAAAAAGGCAGAAGGGGAACCGGTTCAGGTACGCTGGCAAACCCAGGAGAATTGGTCCCAGGCGGTAGTGGAGGAATTGCGCCCTGATCCGTATGATTTAGCGCTGTTGCGGGTGAGGCTTCCGACTGATGATTATCCGCCTTGTGTGTATTTGGATGGGGCGATTCAATCCCGCGATCCCCTCCATCTATTTGGTTATCCGGATCAAGAGTTTGACAATGGCTCTCCGGTAACGTTTAACTGTGAAGGTTTAACCGGGGATGAGCCAGGATTAATTAAGTTTAAATTGGGACAAGTGCGTCCAGGGATGAGTGGCGCACCGTTGCTGAATCAGCGAACGGGTAAGGTTTGTGGGATGGTTAAGTTTACCCGCGATCGCTCGTTTGATTTAGGGGGTGGTGCTGTACCAACGACGGCGATTTTGCAGCAGTTCCCCCAATTGCGAGAGTTACAGCAGCAGTTTCATCAACGCGATCGGCGCTGGCGGGATTTGGTTCTCAAGCCGTCTGATATTGATTTTCAGCCCTATTTAACGGCAATTACCACCAAGTATAAGCAGTGGTGGCAGCTTTACACGTTAACTGATGCCGAAAGCAAAAAACGGCAATCTCAGGATGTGACCCCGATTTTTGACTTTGGGTTGATGGTGCAGATGGTGGAAAAGGAGGAGCCAGAACAGCGACAGGAAGAGAAAGAGCGAGAACAGCGACAGGAAGAGAAGGTTGAGCG
>CAZNNK010000614.1:0-4629 GCA_964574085.1 uncultured Coleofasciculus sp. | reverse complement strand
AACTGCTCCCAGACGCGCCATGGCACGTCTCTACATTGCTCCCCCTGCTTGTACTTCAGGAGAACTGGGGATGATTAAGTCATTCGGGTTTAGACTCTGAAAGAGTTTCCACTGGCTCTGATCCGGGGACAGTTTCGGGTTCTTTTAAGACTAATCGTAATAAGGGGGGAGCGATAAAGGTGGTTAAAATCACCATCATGATAATCGCTGCCTCAGTTGCATTAGAAAGTGCCCCACTCGCTGAACCAACTCCAGCAAAAACCAGTCCCACTTCCCCTCGGGGAATCATACCCACACCAATCGCCAAACGATTAATACCGGGTTGACCAAAGACAGTAAAGCCTGTGACTACCTTACCGATAATCGCCACGACGATCAGGAACACTGCCAAAATCAAGCCTTCCCGATTACTGGGAACCGCTGGGTTAAGGACACTTAAGTCTGTTTTGGCACCGACAACCACAAAGAAAATCGGGGTAAGAACATCAGCCACGGGTAACACCTGCTCCTCTAATTCCCGGCGTTTATCCGTTTCTGCCAGGATTAAGCCAGCGGCAAAGGCGCCTAAAATGGCTTCGAGTTGAATCGCGGCGGCTATGTAAGACAGAATCGCGGCAAAAATTAGGGCGGTGAGTAATACCTGACCCCTAGTCTTCATTTCATCCACCAAGGCGACGAAGTAGGGACCGAGAAAGCGCCCCACTAAAATCGCACCGACTAAAAAGACACCCGCACTGATGATCAGATAAATTACATTCGCGATCGCGATTTCCCCGGTTTTGGCTAAACTCGCTACCACCGCTAGCACGATGATGCCTAACACGTCATCTAAAACCGCTGCACCAATGATAATTTGACCTTCTTTAGAACTGAGACTGCCGATTTCAGCTAAGACTTTGGCGGTAATCCCAATACTGGTAGCCGTTAGCGCCGCCCCGGCAAAAATAGCTGGAACGGCGGGAACATCGAACAAATAGGTTAACCCGGCTGTCCCAGCGGCAAAAGGAGCAATCACCCCGACAATGGCAACAACAGCCGCTTGTGGACCGACTCGGATCAGTTCTTGCAAATCCGATTCCAGTCCAATTTCAAACAGGAGAATCACCACACCCAGTTCAGCTAAAACTGAGATCACCTCACTCTGAGTCTCAAACACCGACTCAGCCGCGATCGGATTTAAACCTGCTGTGCGTTCCAAAAAGCTGACAATCATTGAGCTAGCCGCATCTGCTCCCGCTTCAGGAAAGACTAGCAGATGCAGCGCTGAAACTCCGACAACGACACCTCCAACCAGTTCCCCCAGTACAGGTGGCAAGTTAATCCGCGCACAAAGTTCGCCGCCCAGTTTGCTTGCAAAGTAAATGACCACTAAACTCAGCAATACGCCGGCGAAGATTAATGAACTCTTTCCGGCTTCGCTGCTGGAGGTTTCACTGGCTGTAGCTATCAGCGATTGGTGTGCAGATAGCCAGGGAAAATCCAAGGGGGGAGTTAGGGAACTCGCCCAGGTAGTTGCATCAGCTATAGGTTGAGAAAAAAGCATGGATTCCATTCTACAGGGAACAGGGAACGGGGAACAGGGAGCGGGCGTGCATGTTCCAGACGTAGCATGCTACGTCTGGAAGCTGGGGGAGAGAAAGTTATCTCTTGGTCCGTATCAAACCCTAGGGTTACAAAAACCGTAACCTCAGAAATGATAATGCTCTAGGGTGGCAAAGTGAAAGCTTAATCTATCTATATTTGGAGAATCAATACAATGATGTATCTAGGTTCATCTCGTTCTCATGTCCTCAACCAAAAACAGTTACAGGTGATGGCTGGGGTTGTGGGATTAATCATGCTCGGATTGATCAATCCCGCGATCGCCCAGGAGCGATTGTTACGAACGCTCACGGTAACCGGACAAGGCGTAGAACGAATTCCCACCACCCTGACGCGAGTCCAGTTAGGGGTTGAGGTTCAAGGAAAAACAGCGCAAGCGGTGCAACAAGAGGTGGCACGTCAGTCGGCGGCGGTGGTGGAGTTGCTGCGATCGCGTAATGTTGAACAACTCCAAACCACTAGTATCCAGCTCAATCCTGTCTATAACTACGAGGACAATCAACGACGCCTGGTCGGGTATTCTGCCAGTAACACTGTCAGCTTCCGCATTCCCACAGAACAAGCGGGAACCCTTTTGGATGATGCCGTGGCTGCTGGTGCAACTCGCATCGACTCGATTCGCTTTACCGCCCCAGAGAGTGCGATCGCCACGGCTCAGAAACAAGCGCTACGAGAAGCCACTCAGGATGCCCAACAGCAAGCCGATGCCGTGTTAAATGCCTTGAACCTAACCCGTCAAGATATCGTTAACATTCAAATTAATGGTGCTACACCACCGTCTCCACCTATGCCCCGGCTGGCAAGGGCAGAGTCCGTTGACCAAAATGCTCCGACACCAATTATTGGCGGTGAGCAAGAGGTACAGGCATCCGTGACTCTGCAAATTAGCTACTAACCTTTAGAACTCTGTCTCGCTATAGCGATCGACCGCGCTGGGATCATTATCTCGTTTAGACCCTAATAAATCCATTCGATCCACCCGAATTACGGGTTTGTGGTAATTGTGACCATCCCGCGTCGTTAACGGATCAATCTTCAGCGCTCCTTGAACCCCAATTAAGCTCCCCTTGCGCACGTAGTTTGCCGCCACTTCCGCTGTCTTACCCCAAATCTCTAAATTGAACCAGTCAGGCTTATCACTGTTGCGGCTGCGACGATCCACCGCCAGTGTTAACTTACACAAAACACTACCCGACTCGAAATAGCGGACATCGGGATCTGCGCCCACCCGACCCACTAAATTAACCACATTGAGACTCATTGTTTTAGTACCCTTGTACTTGTCGCCAACCAGTTTAGCGAATTTATACCGTCCGCCACAATCCCTTACCCTGGTGCAAAAAGGCAGAAATAACTGAACAGCAAACCTCTCCCCCAGCTTCCAGACGTAGCCTGCTACGTCTGGAACATGCACGCCCGGTGGTCAAAAACTTTCTCCGGATCAGCAAATTTCTCGTCTGAATGATACTTTCAGCTTTGTTTTCAAAGATTAATCACGATGACTTTCTCAACTTCACTAGACTCAGCCAAAAAAACGTAATAGAATCCACCTCGGTTACAGTTCAGATACTTTGTTTGTTATACATAGAAACATTCGACCTTGGGGGCGTATAAACGAGTGGGTATTTTCAATCGCTTTTCCCTGTCCCGGGACATGGGTATCGATTTAGGTACAGCTAATACTTTAGTATATGTATCTGGCAAAGGCATCGTACTCCAGGAGCCTTCTGTCGTCGCCATGGACCAAGATGAAAAAATGCCACTAGCGGTGGGAGAGGACGCCAAAAAAATGCTGGGCAGAACACCCGGTAACGTAATTGCCTTGCGTCCTCTACGCGATGGTGTGATTGCTGACTTCGATACCGCCGAACTCATGCTCAAGCATTTTATCCGGCGAGTTCACGAAGGGCGTACTTTAGTTCAACCTCGGATTGTCATTGGCATTCCCAGTGGTGTGACGGGTGTAGAACGACGGGCGGTGATGGAAGCCGCCTCTCAAGCTGGTGCCAGAGATGTTTACCTAATCGATGAGCCAGTTGCTGCCGCTATTGGTGCAGGACTGCCAGTGGCAGAGCCAACCGGTAATATGATTATTGATATCGGTGGGGGGACGACAGAAGTCGCGGTGCTAAGTTTACAAGGTACCGTTTTGAGCGAATCGGTACGGGTTGCTGGCGATGAACTGAGTGAATCGATTACCCAGTACATGAAAAAAGTGCATAACCTGGTGATTGGGGAACGAACTGCTGAAGAAATTAAAATTCAGATTGGTTCAGCCTACCCCACTCATGAGGATGATGATTTCTCCATGGAAGTCCGTGGCTTACATATGCTATCGGGTTTACCGCGCACCGTGAGTATTAAGGGACCCGAAATTCGCGAGAGTATGTCAGAACCACTGGCGGTTATCGTTGATGCGGTAAAACGTACTTTGGAGCGGACACCACCGGAACTCGCTGCCGATATTATTGATCGAGGCATCATGTTAGCGGGTGGCGGTGCCTTACTCAAAGGACTAGATACGTTGATTAGTCACGAAACAGGTATTGTGACTCATGTAGCGGCTGATCCCCTAAGCTGTGTGGTTTTAGGTACAGGTCGTGTTCTGGAAAACTTCAAACAGCTAGAACGGGTGTTTAGTGGGCGCTCTCGCCATATCTAAGGTGATAACGTCATAGAGAGCAGCCTGGAGAGGGTTAGACCCGCAAGCTGCATGAGAAGTCAACTGCCCTATTGCAACTCGATGGCATCAGCCAGAAGCTGAACGAATACTAGACAGGTTATGTATATATTGCGTCGTTGGTGGGACAAACATGGAGTCGCTGTTGTGCTGGGGGGACTAACTCTAAGCCTTGCTTGGTTCGTTCGCCACACTCATGGGGCAGCTCTCTTTGAGGCTTATCAGTTATTGACCCGTCCCTTACAATCAGAGCCGACAAAAGAGGAACGTCTGACAAATGCCAAAGTTCTAGAACTACAGCAGCGTCTGATTGAACTCGAGAGCCATGTAGTTCTAGAACTTTGGCA
>CAZNNK010000613.1:0-4641 GCA_964574085.1 uncultured Coleofasciculus sp. | reverse complement strand
CTCCTTGTCTTGTCCCCACCCTAAGGTAAAAAACCTACACCTGTCAGGCTCCCCCAACTCCCCCAACTCCCCCAGCTCCCTGCGCTGCACTAGGGCGATCGCAAAGTCCGAACCGTTAAAACTTGGGGTGGTGTTGCATCAGCCGGATAGATAAAATCCACCTCGACAAAACGGCGATCGCTTGGAGGCATTTTTAGGGTTAACAATGGCTCCCCAGCTTGACCCCGGTATTGCACTAGATGAACCGAACGGGTACGGGCTAACCCCCGGTCATCGGTATAGCGCAGTTGTACCGTACCCCGAAAGAAGACCTGGGAATCGGGAGGATTCAAAAAGTGCAGTTTGTCGGTTTCTTCTTCTTCGTCGGGTTTAAGCGGGGTTTGAATCGTTAAGGTTACGGTTTGTGAAGCATCCGTGCGGTTGATTAAAGGCAAAGTAAGGTGATACTGCACCCCATAATTGCCATGGGCGCGATAGGCGGTATCCGGATAACGAACTTTTAGGGGCGCACTCTGCACTTGATCGGTACCTAAGGTGATAAACGGTACTGTACTTAGAGGATAGGAAAACGCTTGACCCGGTTGAGGAATCGTCAGATCCGACGCACCTGGACGATCAACGACCTCAGTACGCCATTGAGAACCAACCGCTACCCCTGCGACCCGACCATAGACAATCTTACCGTCCGTTTGGTTAGGTGGTGTGGGGATGCGATCGCGGGGTCCGGCTAAATTGCCTTTAAAGAGTAAGTAACGCCATTCGTCGAGAGTAGGCGGACGATAGGGACGTACAGACGCCCCCGCAGATTCTCGATTCACTTTGCGATCGGAATTCAGGGGGGCATACATGGCTAAACTTGCCATATAAACAGGTCGATTGGTTCGCAGACGCATCAACGTAGACCGGGAATTCCCCAAAGCAATCGGTAAATTGAATAACATTTCACTCTGTCGCGGCGGAATCACAAGTTGAGACGGAAACGAGGATTGATGCACACCACGCAAGATATCAGTTGCTACCCGTGAACCGGGACCCGAATAGACTAAACCAAAGGGATTGTCCATATAGGGCGGTAAATCAACAAACGGAGCATCTGGATTCGTCACATAACTCACCGCCTGCAAAATATCCAAGGTTACAGGTTGACTCCCCGCATTGTGAACTAGAATCCCTTGATATATCGGTCGCCATTCCTCTGGCGTATTGGAACGGGCAATATGATGAGCAAATACATCAAAGCGTCCAGACAGCGGGAAATTTAAATGAGCGCCGGGACTCGCTTTTCCATAGGGGGGGAAGGTTGACAGTAAAATCCCCTCGGTTTGGATCACTTCCGGGCTATTGCTATTAAAGACAGGGATCTGATCCAGTTGTCCTGGTAGGGGTCGTATTTGCTGGGGTTGTACCACCAATTCCTGAGCCGGAGGAGGAGGTGGGGGTGCTGGGAGAACAGGGATAGCTTGAGCTAGCGAGAAATTGGTGAATAAAGACAGCATGAACGCAGGGGTTTTCCAACCTCACACACACAACAACAGTTCTCAGTTTCAGCGTTTCACTCCCGTCATCAGTAATAAACTGGTAACGATGGCGGAGTGGTTAAGTATAGACCGATACTCGAACTGTCGATTTATCATCCTACCGCTTGTTAGTGGTCAAAGCTATCGATACCAACGATGTCGCACAAGCACCAGCACCAACAGTGGCTCCTGCTGCCAAAGCATCTTCTGTCTTCATGGATTGCTCCTTGCTAGACTTATCCTGATCATGTCCCACTCAAAATAAAATTGGGTTTATGAAACCCTTGAATTCTGTAAAGATTGTGGAAAAATACGATAACGATCAGGCAGAAGGTTCCAAGGACTAAGTAGGTGGACACAATTCAAGTGAACGGTGGAGATTAGGGAACAGGCAACAGGCAATAGGCAACAGTAAGGGTTTGAGGCTGGTTAAAATTTCTTAGTATAGGGTACAGAATTTATGTCTAGGTACTTATCACTCTTTTTATCGTCTTGAATGATCTCGTTTGAACAAAACTCCCAAACCCAGAGCGGTAAATGAGCCGAGAATAGTGAAGGGTTCAGGAACACTATGCACTGGATTGAGATTGATGTTCTCAAACCCATTGACTTGTGCAACTCCCAGAATATCCACATCAGACTGAGCTATTCGTTGACTCGGTGCAAGATTTGTAGCTAATAGTGCTGTAGATATGTTAATGTGTCCGCCCCCATCTGGAATCGTTGGTATTTCTGTACCCAAAAAGGGCAGGGGTTCGCTGATCACAATCGGTGCGTCCCAGCCAGGATTTTCTTTATTAAAACCCAATGCATGTCCAATTTCATGCTTGGCAGTTGTCAGCAAATCGACTTTGCCAAAAGCGTCACCACCGTTAGCCGTGTAAATACGCCCAGTGTTAATTTCTCCTCCCCCCAAATTTTCCCTGGACTCTGCAAACGTCTGAAATTCTTCGTTTTGATCAGGGGTAGAGTCCAAAAACCACTCGCTACTCCCGTCATTGTCGAATTGAATGGTCGCGTCTGTGATCGGAAAATTAATAGGTGCTATCGTCACTCCCAATATATCATCGTCCAAGGACGCCCAACCAAAGTCGATGTTGAGAGTAAAGTCGTCCTGAATCGTCCGTTCCCACCAATCAGCCGCCGCCCGGAAAATGTCAACTAAGTTACCTTCGCCTACTGTATTATTGGGAACAACTCCTCCGGTGAAATTACCCTTAATGGTAACAGACCTAGCTTTCGGTGCTACTACGGAAACGGCAACCAGAGAGCCTAAAGTTGCTAAGGCGAATAAATTAATGAGTGGTTTTATAGTCGCTGATGAAATAAAATAAGATAGCCACTTTGTCATGTAATTTTCTCTCTGTTCTAAAGGTATATCGACTACTCTCATAATCGCTTTTAGAATTTTTAGGTGTCACACCCAGTTTGAGATCAGTAGCTAACGGGTAGAACTGATCCTGTTTGGATTGACGGGAGAAAATTAGTACCACTTTTCTTTGTGTATCGTAAAATCTCCTGATCAAGAGGGTCTGCTGAATATCAAAACTCAAAACTTTCTTTTCCCGTCCCCTGATGCACCGTTTTCACCCATTTTAATCGCTTGGGACGCACGGACATGCGAGCGGTTGTGGCTGCCATCACCAGCATCCAATGCAGCATATACAGAACACCCCGCACTGTTTGCAAGGTATTCACCAATAAATTGCCAATTGTCAACGGTTCATCCCGTTGAATCCGACGCAATCCGGTAAACATGGCAATGAACGACAGCGTAAGCGTTAATCCGGTAATCGGACTATACAGAGGTAAACGAGAGCGAAGCATTGCCATTAAAAAATCCGGTATGGCTGCCGTTGGCAATAGGTACTGAATCATTAAAAATGAGAATAAATCGATGGTTTTGCTCCAACCCAGACGATTGCTAGCAATTAAGCGCCAGTAGTCTAAATAACGCTGATATCCCCCTTCTGCCCAACGACTCCGCTGATGCCAAAGGGATAGGGCGCTTGTCACTCCTTCTTCATCCACGGCTGGGGATTCTAGGAAACGAATATCCCATCGATCTAGGTGCAGGCGTATGGTTAGATCCAGATCATCGGTAATCGTTTGCTCATTCCAGCCGCCACAGCGTTCTAATGCCGAACGGCGCACAAACTGACCATTTCCCCGGAGTTCACCAATCCCACCAATGGCAGTCCGTTGGTTTTGGAAATAGCTATCCAGCGCCATTTCTGCCATCTGTCCTTTTGTCCAGAAATTGAGAGGCGCATTCGCGATCGCTTTTCGCACTTGTACGGCGCCGACTCTCGACTGGTTAAAGATGGGTAGCACTCGCCGCAGTAGATCTTGAGTCACATGGGCATCGGCATCAAAGACACCAATAACGTCTCCTTTTGTCAAGGGTAATACCTGATTCAACGCCCCCGATTTACCGCCTGTGGCGTTGGCATCGCGATGAAATACGTTTAACTGATCGTATTGTGCCGCCAATTGATCTAAAAGGATTGGGGTTTTATCCGTACTGTGATCGTTAATTACCCAAAGTTCGCAGCGTTCCTGGGGATAATCTAAGTTACACAGCATCCTGACCAAGTTCTGAATTACCGCCTCTTCATTTTTAGCCGCCACCAGTAAGGACACATAAGGAAAATCAGCCGGATTCTCCCCCTGTAGCGGTTTCGGCACTCTGATGGGTCGCGCTACTAATACCCGGATCGCCTGAATACCTAACAGTGCGGTTAAACCAAAGACTAACCAATACCCCCAGGACAGCAGATGCAGAGTGATCGTCCCTCCCCAAATCAGGGTCAGCGCCAACGCCGCTTTGCGTCGTCGCCCTTCGAGTCCCTGAAAGAAAAAGTCGCTCTCAAAATCATCTTCAGACCACTCAGACAGCAGAGAGCTAAGGGGATCAAGCTCACTGCTATGATTATTCTCTGTCCAGGAGTTCTCTGGCATACGCTCCTTGATTTCTCCACCCAAGCAAATTGTATCTAATTGTATCTTATTTCGTTAATTTTTTTATACTTTGAGGAGGATGCTCTAGTATTTTAACGTTTGCTCGTTCTGCATGGGTGAGGATATAGCGTTTGTATGGTGATATCGTTTCTGAGTACAGCCG
>CAZNNK010000612.1:0-4648 GCA_964574085.1 uncultured Coleofasciculus sp. | reverse complement strand
ATGTCTAGTTATGTCACTAATTGTCTAGATATTTACGGACTGTTAGTTAACCCCTAATCAATCACCCGATCCAGCGTTTGACGAATAATCTCCCGTTGCTGTGCATCATACTGCCAACGTTCCAGAAAGGTCTTATAATTTCCCTGTCCGGTTATGGCACTTTCCCGTAATGCCACCAATTTGTCCTGAATTTGAGGCAAGTTAACCTTTTTAATTAAATGAATCGTTCGCCGTCGTACTCGATCCGATCCTTGCGCCATGTCTTCATTCTGATTGCGACGGTGAGTCATTGCCATCCCGGTTGACATGGCTAAATTTTTCACTAATAGTTCCGCCACGGTATCCGGCGCAGATTCCAGGGCTTGAATGATCTCGGGTGCAGGAGTATCCGCTAAACTATCCTCAGCCGTGAGGTAGGTGACAAAGAAGCCTCTGGCACCATTTTGGGTTTGTACGAGTTGGGCGATCGCACTCGCCGCCTCTACCGGGGAGAGTTCACCGGATGACAGTTGGGTCATCAGGGATTGAGTCTGTGCGATCGCGTCTTCAAAGGTAATGTCTTCTGGAATATCCACGTCGTCCCATCTGATCATAAAATGCTAATCAAGTTATCTTGATCCAAAATTAATTCCCATGCAAGCACTTTGGCTGGAAAACAATCAACTGCGACTCCGCCAAGACGTTCCCATTCCTCAACCCCCACCGGGAGAAGCCTTGGTGCGAGTTGTGCAGGCGGGTATCTGCAACACGGATTTGGAATTAATTCGAGGCTATTACCCCTACAAGGGTATTTTAGGGCATGAATTCGTCGGTGTGGTCGAACAAGGACCGATCGAGTTACAGGGACAACGAGTTGTTGGCGAGATTAACGCCGTCTGTGGGCAATGTCGCTATTGTCAACGTGGACAATCAACCCACTGTGAAAATCGCACTGTACTGGGAATTGTCAACCGCCATGGGGCGTTTGCGGACTATCTCAGTTTACCGATCGAGAACTTGCATCGAGTCCCCAATAATTTACCCACCGATTTGGCGACCTTTACCGAACCCGTCGCCGCCGCGTTGGAAATTCAGCAGCAAGTCACGGTGAGTTCGACTGAACGGGTGTTGGTGGTGGGCGATGGTAAGCTGGGGCAATTAGTCGCCCAAACCCTTGCCCTAACTGGATGTGATTTGTTCGTGGTTGGGCGTCATCAACATAAGTTGGCAAATTTATCGGCACGCGGGATTAATGTGGGATTCGCCGATGCGATCGCCAAACGATCCTTTGATATCGCTGTAGAGTGTACCGGAAATCCGGCTGGATTTGAACTCGCCCGTCGCGCCTTACGTCCACGGGGTATTTTAGTCCTGAAAAGTACCTACGCGGGTCAATTAACCTTTGATGCTTCATCTCTAGTTGTAGACGAAATTACCCTAATTGGGTCGCGTTGTGGTCCGTTTGCCCCCGCCCTTGAGTTACTGGCGTCAGGACAGGTGGATGTGAAACCTCTAATTCAGGGTCATTATCCGTTACGAGACGGACTTAAAGCAGTTGAACAGGCAAAAACTAAGGGCGTGTTAAAGGTTTTGCTGGATATGAGTGATCAGTAGTTGGTTATATACTTGGGGAAACACGATTCAGGCGGCGAAACGTCATGTTGAAGCCTGGGAATTTCTATTCGAGTGTCGTTTATTGGAGTTAAGGATTGGATGACGGTTATCCTAACCGATGTTAAGTATATTTTGTTGGATATTGAAGGCACAACCTCTGATATTCAATTTGTCCATAAGGTAATGTTTCCTTACTCCAGAGAACGGTTAGAACTGTTTGTTTTAAGCCATCAGAATTTAGATGAGGTGGTTGAGGCGATTAACCTGACGCAGCAAACGGTTAAAGCTGAACAAGGACATTTACATCCAACCGAATCGGCTTTTAGAACTCCTTTTAAACTTGATACCAAATTGTATTCAAAGATATAACTTTCCCTCCCCCTACTTCCCCGGCTTCCCCGGCTTCCCCCGCTTTTTTTATCTACTATGTTTGAGCGCAACTCGGTAAGCTAAAATGCATTTAAATTGTGTATTCCCTGTTGCCTGTTGCCTGTTGCCTGTTGCCTTTGAGCGATTGAGGTATCCCAATTTAAATGCCGAACAGCTTATGAGGACTTTGTCCGTCTATCTCCTCTGCCTTTATCCCTGCTGTATCATCCACACCAAAAAGGCTAAAATTTGCTCAACAGGTGGGAGGGGGTAAATGATCAGATCAATCGTAACTGTGGTATCTGCCAGTTTAAGAAATTGCCACTGGTTGCCATTACTCACTGTACCATAAATACATTGAAGTGGTTTTTCCTTAGCGATATTAAATTTCTGGGCAGCCACCATTTCCGCCACACATTGACCAATTCCCGATTTAAGGTTGGCTTGTTTCGCCTCCACAATCACAACCGCCGGGGCTTCAATGTCTAAAAGTTCGGGGGAACGACTGATCAGGAAGTCACAACGTCCATTAAGTCCCAGTGATTCATCGACATTAAAGTCTTCGCCAGAAAATAAACTAATTTGACGGTTCAAAATGCGCCGCACTTCCACTAAAACCGGGCTAATAATTAATTCAGATCTGGCTTTTTCACTTCCTGTAGCTACAGCGAGAGGGAGATTTTCGTCCAGAATGGCGGCTAAGGTAGAACTGGGTTGAATCGGGTCAATTTCCGGCAGAAATCTAATCCCTTCTACTGTCGTGAGATTGAAGGCTTCTTTGGCTTTAGCAAGGGTGGTGAATTGACTGTATGGCATGATTTTATTATCTAATCAAATCCGTTCATACCTCAGAACGTAGGTAAATCCAAAACAAAGCCAGGACAGGGCGACCCGATCGCACGTTTCCCCCTTATCCCCTCACTTCTTCCCACTCCCAGGAAGACGGGGAAGCATCACTCCCCAGTCTACCCCTGTTTATTTCTACCACCTGATTGAGATAAGGAAAACTTTTAGTCTTTACGCTTACGTTTTAATCATTTAAAGTTCATCAAATTTAACAGAGCAGAAAACGTCACGGGTCAATCCTGATTTGATCGGGGTTTGAGGTTGTAGTACAATGTTAACTTAATTCTGTATTGTGCTGATTTTATGGCAAATTTTTAACCTTAAACACTTCAACCCCTTATAAATACGTTTTTTTATCCCGTATCACTGCGGCAAACTTGATACACGACAAGCATCTTACATTACCCAATTTACTCGACTCAGACCGAGGCAAATTTGACAAAAATTTTGTTTTATGCATCGACTATCGAATCAAATTGGATTGATAGTACGAATACGCTTGACCTGACCGATATCTGTATCAGACTTTTTATGTTGATAAACGGTTAACCAACTGTTGCTGAAACACTAACCATTTTCTCATCGCCTCAGAATTAGAATCGACGCCGTTTTGCAATAAAATCACGCCATCTTCAAACCCAATAATGCCATACTCTTGCTTTGCTGTTACCTGATCAATAAGCGATACCAGCAACCTCAAAAGTCCTCGTTCCTGATCAAACGCCACCTGATACTGCTGCAATCGCCAAAGGTCAGCAATCATATAATCTACATTAATGACCTCTTGCTGATCATTGCGTAACCTTAAATCCGGTAAGCGGATAATTTCACGGCGACTAGAGAGATGAGGAATAATATAAGTTGTGGCAGAAACACTGGCATCTGGTGGAATTTGGGCAACTAAAGGACGCATTTCTTGCACATGGTTCCACTGTTGGGGTAATGAGATATGTACCCAGGGGTCAAAGGAATCCGGTAGCATAAAATAAAACGCCCGATTTAACGCTGAAGCGCTAGATGTATAGGAGAAAAATAACGTCAAACTCAGACAAAAAATCCAAAAATATCGAAAGCGCGATCGCTTATAGAAATCTTGATGCTTTGACCACCAGAGAATCGCCCCATAAAACAACCCTGGCACCACCGTCATCGCATAGCGAATATTAATCGCCAGTACCGATTCCCCCTTACCTAAAAATAATTTAAGTAAAGGAAATCCCGCTATCATCCAAGAGGCGGGTGAAATCGCGGGTACAAACGCCAACGGTAACCATTGCCCCAATAAATAATTCAACGTGCGACCCAAGGGTGTCACCAATTCTACCAACACCCGCCCCGGATTACTCACCATTCCCCAGATAATTTCTAAGGTAGACGCCTCATCCCCTGAAGCATATTGACCGAATCGTTCCATCATAAACCGCTGGGAAATATCCTCGGAAAATAACGGCATAACCAGATTCGTCAGTAGAATCATATAGCCAAAACTGAGGCTACAAACCGCTAACCCAATTCGGGGATAGCGCCGACTCAGGATTAAGTACACGCCCACACCAAATAATCCAATTCCCGCATCTTCGCGCACGGCTAAAAGTAAAACGGCTAATAGCCAAAACAGCCACCAGCCGCGTTTTTCCATCGCTAGCAGCAATCCGAAAACCAATAAAGGAATCTGGGAAATATCGTGAAAATTAGATAAAGTCGGACCAATAACCGCATTCGCACAGTAAAAGCTAACCGTAATCATCCCAGCTAATGGTGGTTCTAAATACTCTCGTGCCAGAACATACAACACCAAACCCGCCGCCGTGACGAATATTACCTGCAATACGGTTAACGT
>CAZNNK010000611.1:0-4650 GCA_964574085.1 uncultured Coleofasciculus sp. | reverse complement strand
ACTCAAAGATGTGTTTTTGCAAGCAGTGTCCCATGATCTGCGAACCTCAATGATGGGTTTAATTATGATGTTGAAGGGAACGCAAAACTGCCCCGGCGAAACCGTTGTTCTCCCACGGCGAATTCTGGATCGGCTGATTGAAAATAGCGATCGCCAATTGACGTTGATCAATGCTTTATCTGAAGACCATTTTAACCAAGGGCGGAAAATAGAACTCCACTGTCAACCTTTATGCTTAAATGAGCTTCTTAGCCAAATCCTGGCTGATTTGCAGCCGTTATTCAGCAGTAATCACGCTAAATTAACGACGGTTATTCCCCCAACCTTACCCCCGGTTAACGCTGATCCGACTCAACTGCGGTGTGTGTTTCATCATCTATTGACGAATGCCCTTAAACATAATCTACCTGGGGTGAAGATTAGGCTAACCGTAAGGGTTGAGAGGAATAGGCTGCATTGTGCGATCGCCGATGATGGGGTAGGGATGAGCCAACAGCAGTGCGATCGCTTGTTTAAACTCTATGTTCGGGGATTAGATTCTCAACATTTAACCGGAATTGGTTTAGGCTTATATTTATGTCGGCAAATTATTCATGCTCACGGGGGAGAAATTAGTGTTGTCAGTGCGCCACAAGCAGGATCAACCTTTGAGTTTACGCTGCCTTTATCATGTTCTTGCGATTAACCTTATACTCAGATATTGCCTCAGTCAAAGGTATAGCAGTCGCCAAGGCGATTAGGACAACACGAAATGCTGAAACCTTGACCAGTCAATCTTTTCCCTTCAGCCTTCTGCCCTCTGCCCTCTGCCTTTTGCTATAAGCTGATTCTACGCATATTTTACGTAGGGTGGGCAAGAGTTATAAACCTTGAGAACCTTATACTATCGTTAGTCGCTAGGTTTGTACAGATGTCGTCATGAGTGTGTTTCTCCTAATCGCATTAACCCGTTTGTAGTTCTCCTGTAGGGGCGATCCACTTGTACAAATTGATAATTTTGTCCACTCAATGGACTCGGGTCGCCCTTTACTCAACCCCCAGTGTCAGTTAAACCGCCTTGGGTTAAAACCCAAGGAACCAAAAGCTCAAGTCAGAAGAGAGCTGACTGGATAAGAGGTTTTAGTCCATTTTAATCGGGTGCATATCAACGTGGTAGGTTGGGTTGAGGAACGAAACCCAACTCATAGAAGCTTCTGTTGGGTTTCGCTGTCGCTCTACCCAACCTACTGGAGGAGGATACAACTTTTAGTCAATTCTAATGGACTTAAGCGATGAGCCAATAATTTGAATTGACTGTAGCGTTCGCGTAAGCCTTCTTGATATTTGATTATATTAAAATCGGGAGAAACTCCGGCAATTTCTCGAACCTGTTCTTCAATGGATTCCTGAATCTCTAATTCTACAATTGCCTTTAACTCTGGCGAATTGCGGACAATGCGTTTCACTTCTTTGAGATAGGGTTTGGTAATCTCCTCCCAGTTAAATCCAGTTGGCATATCGGGAGAATAGCGCTGTACCCAGATTATCCTTAATTGATTGGCGTCGATGACACGACAATCTTTTTCAAAGGCTTTTCCTAAGAGAGGTTTCACGTCATCGTCTTGGATAAACCGTTCAATCGCTATTTGATAGGTGTCTCGAACTTCGGCTTCGGTTACATAGAAGAGTAATTCATCTTCGATGAGTTTGAGGAATTGCTGTAAAGCCTCACCGAGGGCTTTTTTCAGAACATCGGGTTGGGCAGATTGTACTCCGGTTTTAATGTAGTCTTTGAATATTCCTTCGCATAAACGATGATGGGCGAATATATGGGGAGTAACCTGATCCGACACATCCTCAATGTTGCACCCATATCTTCGCGCCTACACCCCTACACCCCTACGTTTTCGGATAAACACCGCCCGATAAACGGGTTGTCCACAGGAAATTGTATAAGTTTCTCGTTCGGTGGGAACGGGTAGGGGATTGGTGGCTAACCACTCGTTTCCTTGACGTTGAAAGGCGGGATTCTCAGTAAAGCGATCGCACATTTCTTGGGCGACAGTTTCTACGTCAGACTGAATCAGGATTTCGCCGCCTTCTGTTAAATATTTTGCTAACGTATTCACCAATTCTGGCTTGACGACACGGCGTTTGGCATGTCGTTTTTTGAACCACGGATCAGGAAATTGAATCGTTACTCGTTTTAAGACTCCGGGGGGAAATGATGCTAAAAGTGGCACTAATGAGTTATCGACATTGCAAAAAATAAAATGAACATTACTTAATCCTAACTCAGCCACCAATTCTTGGGCTGTCTCAACTAAAGGTTCCCGAATTTCTAATCCCAGAAAATTCCAATCCGGTTGCAATGTCGCCATTTCTAGCAAAAACTCACCTCTAGCACTACCGATATCTAGATGCAGGGGTTGCATGGGTTGATCATACACCTTTTCCCAGGGGGGAGGCGTTACTGGGGTCAGGTATTTTTTACTCAGGGGATTGACATGTTGACGCACGCGAACTCTCGGCAATGGTATCACCTCCTTTTTTGCCTGTTATCGGTTATGCTATTTTATCAGAGGAGCAGTGATTGGTTGCGGAAATGCCACCTCGGGAACATGATTAACCAATCGGAAGTTCAATGATAAACTCAGCGCCTTCTCCAGGTTGAGACACACACCGTAATTGTCCACCGTGTTTATCCACGACAATCTCATGACTAATCGATAACCCTAACCCCGTTCCCTTGCCAAAGGGTTTTGTCGTGAAAAAGGCTTGGAATAGCTTTTCTTGTATCTCTTCCGGGATACCCGGACCATTATCAGAAAAACGGATTTCGACTCGCTGGTTATCCATCACTCGGGTACGAATCCAAATCGTGGGAGGCGCGGCGGTTGTATCTTTCTCGGCAATTTTCTCGGAATTTTTCTTTCTAAATTCTGCTTCCTCTAACGCATCAATGGCATTCGCCAGAATATTCATGAACACTTGACTCAGACGTCCTGGATAGCATTCAATCGGCGGTAACTTGCCGTACTCTTTGATCACTTGAATGCCTAAATGTTTGCTGGAGGGTTTGATGCGATGTTGCAAGAGAACCAGCGTACTCTCTAACCCCTCATGCACATCAATCATCATCATTTCCCCGGCGTCGAGGCGGGAAATATTCCGTAAGCTTTTAATAATTTGACAGATGCGTTCGATGCCTAATTCCATCGATTGAAAGGTTTTGGGCAAATCTTTGACCAGAAAATTTGTATCAATGTCTTCGGATTGGGCTTGAATTTCCGGAACTGGATTCGGATAATGGTGGGCGTAGAGGTGCAGCAGTTTCAGTAAGTCTCGACTATATTCACTCGCACAGCTTAAATTACCATGAATCGACGTAATCGGATTATTAATTTCATGAGCAACGCCAGCTAACATTTGTCCTAAGCTGGACATTTTTTCACTTTGAACCAGCATAGCTTGGGCTTGTTGCCAATTGTTTAGGGCTTGGGCGAGTTGACTGGTTCGTTCTTCCACTCGTTGTTCCAATTCCTGGGTCAATTCTTGCAACGCGGCTTCGGCTTTCCCCCGTTGTTCAACTTCCTCAATCAGTCGTGTATTTTGTGTCTCTAGGGTTTTGGTTAAGGTTCGCAGTTTTAAATGTACCTTTACTCGTGCTAATACCTCTTCCTGCTGAAAGGGTTTAGTGATATAGTCTACAGCCCCTAAATTTAACCCTTTAACTTTATCAATGGTATCCGTCAGCGCCGTCATAAAAATGATCGGAATCTCTTGGGTGTCAGGATTGGCTTTCAGGCGACGGCAGGTTTCAAATCCGTCAATTCCGGGCATCATCACATCTAGTAAAATTAAGGTGGGTGGATCATAGGCAATTTGCTCAAGCGCGGTTTCTCCATCCAGGGCAACAGCAACTTCAAATCCAGCACTGGTTAGGGTTTCTGAGAGTATTTCTAGATTATTGGGACTATCATCAATAATTAAAATAATCGTTTTATTCAAGGTATCTATCATTGCCGTGTTGCGTTTTTCTATCCGATTCAACGTAGTCGAGTTAGAGTGAATCATGGCTATAAGCTCTAGTGTTTAGCGACCTGTTCATTGGCGTTCGTGAATGCACCGATTTTTTTCAATAAAATCTCGTATTTTCTTAAGCTGAAAGCCTTTAGCTAACTGGCGTATATATTGTGCAAAGGGAGTAAACTGCTGATCAGCACTCTCGATACTATCAATTTTTTCGAGCAAAAGTTTAATCCGACCTTTCATCGCTAAATCCCAGAGGATGTCTAATTCCTCTTGCGGGAAAATAATTGCTTCCGGTTTGCCCGGTTTTTGTTGCTCGTATGTTGTTACCTTAACAGCCGCCGACTGACTACCATTCCCTGAGGTGGGTTCGTAAATCCATGTCAGTCCCAAATGTTGCTGTAACGTCTGGAGTAGCTGATCAATTTGAACGGGTTTGGGTAGAAAATCATTGCCCCCGGCTGCCAAACTGTGATGCCGATCCATCTCAAAAACACTGGCTGACGATACTACGATTAGCATATTTTTCAGGGTTTGGGAGTGGCGAATGTGTCGCATCATCTCAAAACCATCCATAATTGGCATAATTAAGTCGGTAATGATCAGATCCGGCGCGGCGGTCATGGCGATATCTAATCC
>CAZNNK010000610.1:0-4651 GCA_964574085.1 uncultured Coleofasciculus sp. | reverse complement strand
CTACAATTGTGCCTAAATCCGCCCCTACAATTGTGCCTAAACCCGCCCCTACAATTGTGCCTAAATCCGCCCCTACCTCTAATTTTTATGCCCCAAATGCCTTGGCAAATAAATTACGCAAATTTATTTTTTTGTCCAAAGTCCAATACTTAAGCGCGAAGCTTAAATTGGGCAATAATAATGCCGATAATGGCTAAAATCCCGGTGGGATAGAAAGCGTAGGTATAACTGCCAAACAAATCCCGGAGTTGTCCGATGGCGAGAGTCCCTAATAATGCTCCAGCGCCATAGGCGGTGAAGACAATCCCATAGTTCTTAGCATAGTCCTCTGGAGGAAACAAAATCAGCGTCGCTGTTGGTGCGATCGCCAACCATCCTCCTAAACAAAGCCAGAACAGAGAAAAGGCAACCAGATAGGTCAAAGCTTGCCCCTCTCCCGCACTGAGCATCAAAATTGAAGCGATCAGAATTAACACATAGGAAATAATCGCCGCTCCCTTGGGCTGTAGGCGATCGGTTAACCAACCAAATAGAGGACGCCCGATGCCATTAAAGACAGCAAAGATAGACACCGTAATCGCAGCCGTCGTCGCATCGAGTTGAATAATTTCCTGTGCCACGGGGCTGGAAATACCGATCGCCGAGAGTCCGACAAACGTGCCGATGGTATAGCAAAACCAGAGCGCATAAAAAGACGGCGATTGCAAGAGTGGTCGTCGCTGATTGATGGGGATTTCGATCTGTTTTGGCGTCCAGTTTTGGGGTTTCCATCCGACTGGGGGGAATTTGAGGGTGATTGAGATAACCAGAATAATTGCCGTCAAGCTAATCCCCAGAATCGCAAAGCTAGGAAGAACCCCAAACGCCACAATTAAGCCCTTTGCTAGTGGTGCTGTCACCAAGGGAGACAGTCCAAAGCCGATCGCCGTCAATCCTACTGCCAAGCCTTTGCGATCGGGAAACCATTTAGCGGAAACGGCTAGGGGAACACCATAGGCAATGCCAACGCCCGCCCCAGCGATTACCCCATAGGTAATGGTGAGAACGATGATATTCGTGGCGAAACTAGAGAGGAGATAACCAATTCCCGTCACCACGCCACCAATCGCAGTAATTTTGCTCACGCCAATCTTATCAATGTAGAATCCCGTAATTGGCATCAACAAGGCATAGAGGACTAATAAGAAGGTGAACGGTAACAAACTTTGGGTGGCGCTGATGCCAAATAAGTCCTCTAGCGGTTTACGGAAGATACTCCAAGAATAGACTGTTCCTAGACACAGTAGGACAAGCGAGCCTAACGGGATTAAAAACCATCTGCCTTTCTCTGCTGGCAAGCCAAAAACGCGAACAGATTGCCCGTTATTCATAGCATCTCCTGCACATAGCTGATCATTCAAGAGGATACCATCTGAATCGTACCTGATCAGCTCACTGGGTTAAGTTGAAAACCTCCATTCTTTCGGTTTTCTCGTCATCCCCTCCCTGTTTCACGCTCGGAAGGGGATTTACACGATGTCGTTAAGGTACGTAGATAGAGGCTTCTGGAAGAATAAGCAAACTTAGGGGGTAGCTTGAAAATTGTCTGCTTTCTCTGACATTCTCCCCTCATGTTCAATGAGGCTGGCACGATTTTCTAAGTTGGCTTTTTGCCGGGTGGAATCCGATTCTATAATTTCTAATTTCTTTTCCACCTCTAACTGTGCCAAAGCCTGCTTGTTCATCTCAATCACGGGAGCATCATTACCACCCACAATCAACAAGGTTGGCGCTTGCACCTGCGGTAAAACCGATCCTGCCATATCCGGACGTCCGCCACGAGAAACGATCGCATCAACGGCTTGAGGGCGGCGGGCGGCGGCGATTAACGCAGCACCCGCACCCGTACTGGCACCAAAGTAACCCATTGGCATTTTCGGCACATCTAAGTTTTGGGCAAGCCATTCTGTCGCCGTCACCAACCGATCTGCCAAGAATTCGATTGATGTTTTAGTCATGGTTTTAATCTCAGTATTGATCAATTGGTGGTTTGGGAAATGTAGATACGTGCCATGGCGCGTCTTTCCGGGGCGGGTTTTACTACTATCGTTTCCTTTTCACCCAGATGTGACGAAAACCGCCCTAACGTAGAGACGTAGAATGCTACGTCTCTACACACCTAGGAATAAACGATATTCAGTTGATCGACGACATCGATCACGCCAGTAGTATAGATAGCCGCGTTATAGGCAGACCGCCATGCCGCCCAATTGGGAATATTACCCCTCAAGATGACAGTGCCATTGTCTACAGCCACCGTGATATCCTCAACATTGACATGAGAATTTCTGGCTAGGGCGGCTTCTATATCTCTAGCAATTACCTGATCAAGGGGTTTATCAGTCAGCACCACCCCAAGTTCATTAATTACATCGATGACACCCGCAATCCCATAAGCATCTTGTTCCGCTTGATATTTCTTCCAATAAGCATCCACAGTACCTCGGAGAGTCACAACTCCTGAGGTAACACTGACTTCTATGTTCGCCGAATCAATATCAGGTTCCCAAACTAAGACAGTTTCTACACTCGATGCAATTTCGCTGTCTGGGGGAACCGTTACCGCAGGTGGATATTTTACCTGGAGTTGGTTATCTACTTTCTGAATTCCCGATACCACCCAAGCGTCTTCTGCTGCTGCCATTTTGGCGCGGTAACTGGGTACAGTACCGCTCAGGATTGCCTTACTATCTTCAATCGCAATATCAATATCTGCGGCTGGTACGCGCCCATCCCACTGGATTTGCTCTTCAACTCTAATGCCAAGTTCTTGGTCGGTCATGAAAACCATAGCTAACCTATCACCTCAAATCGCCATTTGGTTTTAACGGAATCTAACTCATATTGGAAAAGCCAACACCCCACTTCATCTTGGTATTTGTTCCCCTTGGCTTTCCTCTTTCTAAAGGGGTAGATATGATTCGTATCCCTACAGAGGTTCAACGGTAAAGCGAGCGTAAGTCCTGAAAGGGTAAACATAACACTGACCAATAACAAGGAATTTTTTATAATTCCCTGCTCCCCGTTTCCCTGTGCAGATGAATTTGGCTTGGTTGAACCCAATCAACAGGCGACTCAACAAATTATTCGCTTAGCTTATTGGCTGATTCCCTTTGGCTTTGTGGCTGGCTATGTCTTCAATGTCCTCACGGGTATCGCCATTTTTCCCGGTGCGAGTCCCCTACTCAATCACATTATCGCGGGAATTCTCGGCGCTATTTCTGGAGCGCTGGGCGCTCTTTTGGTTGGCGGTGGCGTAGGTATCGCCATTGGTGGGGGTGATGCTCTGACGTATCGTAATCGCTTGAATGCGGGTAAATATTTGATTGCGGTAAAAGCCTCGGAGGATTTAATCCGCCAAGCTACTTCTGTGCTGCGCCAATTTGAACCCGAAGCGATTCAGGGATATCAAGAACCGACTTCTGCCTAAGTCGAACTAGTTCGGAAGTTAGAAATCAGAGTTCTCCCCTACGACAGAAGCACCTTTTTGGCTCTTTGTTTACAGTTAAGTTCAGTAATAAAGATTTGGGTTACTCAATTAACGCCGAGAACCAACGATAAGTCGTTGGTGAATCGGTGAGTACCCCTGAATTGATAATGAGAAGGATGAACACCTATGACAGCCACACAAACAAAAAATCAACTTTATGATATCGATAAGATCCGTCAGCAGGCGCGTCAATCTATTGAAGCGGGAGCCGTTACTGAAGATTATCCCCTCAACCGCGAACAAGCTTGTCAGTACCTCAACGAAGCGCTAGCCACGGAAATTCTATGTGTAATGCGCTACCGTCACCATCAGGTTATTGCTAAGGGAATTAATTATCCTCAAGTTGCGGCGGAGTTTGCCGAACACGCCGAGCAAGAAGAAGAACATACGATGATGCTCGCCGAGCGGATTGATCAGCTTGGGGGTGATCCCGATTTTAATCCGGCGACAATCATGGAGCGCTCGTCTACGGAGTATGGTAGCACGGGTGCGAATATTGAGTTGACTCAATTGATCAAAGAAGATTTAGTCGCCGAGCGGATTGCGATTGAAGTTTACCGCAAGTTAGTTGGCTTTTTTGGTCATGCTGATCCCACAACTCGTCATATCGTCGAAAGCATTCTGGAAGACGAAGAAGATCACGCCAGTGAACTTGCTGATCTGTTAGCGGCTATCGATCCCAGAAATAAACCCAGCTAATTGATTGGTTCTATTGGGCGTGCGATCGCGCAATTGCAGGTAAGGAGTATCCCGTGCTACCAGACTCACTGACTGGGTGCGGGGTTCTTCCCTGATGCTAAAACTAATTTTGTATTCAAAGTTACAAGTTAACTTAACACAATATTCATTCTTTAGATAGACGAAATTATATTATAGACATTGATAATCTTAAGCTTTGGAAGCCCAAACCCTCTAGCGTAGAGATGGCAAGCTTGAGGAATGCCATCCCTGATGAACGGGGTGTCCACAGCTCCAGTAACGGACTTACCGAAAAAAATGACTAGCTTTTGGAAAAAATATCAAAATACGTTTCTTGCTTCCTTAGAACGCTTAGGTTTAGCGTGGTGGCTGAAAATCGTCACAGATAATCCCCACTGTACTTACTACTTTGGACCTTTCGCC
>CAZNNK010000609.1:0-4657 GCA_964574085.1 uncultured Coleofasciculus sp. | reverse complement strand
CTGACAAAGGGCGCACGTCTGACAAAGGGCGCACGTCTGACAAAGGGCGCACGTCTGACAAAGGGCGCACGTCGGTGCGCCCCTACGGTTTATTATGGTAGGGGCAACCCGCTTGCATCAATTCACCGATGTCCATTCAATTGACGTTCAAGGGATATAGCATTTTCCCTGTTGGGATTAACTGATGTCCTTTCCGTACCTCGTAGGATAACCTGGTGGGTTACGGCGGATATAGGATTAAATCGTTCGTTTCCTCAACGAAGTACCGCCTAACCCACCCTACAGGTGGACATTCAAATCGGAATTATTTGCCTAACATCGACTGTTGCTCAACCTCCTGTTCCCATAACACCTCTGCGGACTCTGGGACTAAACTCACTTGCACCGCACAGGCTTTTAACTCCGGTTGTCCAGACTCCGGACAAGATTCTGGATGGGTTAAGGCGTTCGCTTCGGAATTGGCAGCCCACAACGCTCCCCAATGCATCGGTACAAATACCGTCCCTGGCGCGATCGCTTTCGTCACTTTCGCCGGAAACCGACTTTTGCCTCGGCGCGATCGCACGTCTACCCAATTCCCGTCTTCAATCCCTAGTTTCTGGGCATCACGGGGATGGATTTCTAGGAAGGGTTGCGGATGCATTTGCTGAATCTTGGGAATTCGACCTGTCCGAGTTTGGGTGTGCCAGTGACCATAAAGGCGTCCTGTTGTCAAGACTAATGGATAATTTGGATCAGGGGGTTCTGCTAATCCCCGTGAGTGATACGCGGCAAACTTTGCCCGTCCATCGGCGGTGGGGAAGCGCCAATCTGTATACAACCGTTTTGAATTGACTCTATCTCCTCTGCCCTCAGACGCGCCATGGCTCGTCTCTACATCTTCCGGATGGGGCCACTGAATTGGAGCCTCCTGTAACTGCTCATAGGTAATACCCGTCATATCGCAAACCCGCCCACGAGTCAGTTGCACAAACTCCCGATGCACCGCCGCCGAATCCGCAAAGTCAAACTGTTCCGTAAACCCTAAACGCCTCCCAACTTCGGCAAAGATTTCCCAATCGGCTCTAGATTCGCCCACTCGATAGCGGAATTGGGGACATAAGGTTACCACCCGTTCAGAATTCGTCATCGTTCCCGTTTTTTCACTCCACTGAGCCGCAGGAAGGATGACATGAGCATAAGCTGCTGTTTCGGTGGGATAATAGGCATCCTGATATACCGTAAATGAGGACTGCTTCAACGCCGCTTTCGTGCGTTCTAAATCGGGCATACTCACCGCCGGATTCGTCGCTGCAATCCAAAGGAATCCGACTGCACCTGTCTCTAAGCCTAGGATCATATCCCAAGCGCTTAAACCCGGTTCTGGGGAAATTTGCCCCGACTTCAGTCCCCACAATTGCTCCAATTCTGCCCGATGTTGGGGATTCTTCACCAACCGATAACCGGGGAGAATATGCGCCAATCCCCCCGCTTCTCGTCCCCCCATGGCGTTAGGTTGTCCGGTGAGGGAAAAGGGTCCAGAACCGGGTCTACCAAGGGTTCCGGTCATCAGGTGTAAATTAATTAATGTGCGGACTTTCGCCGTTCCTTCCGAGGATTGGTTCATCCCCATGGACCACAAGGATAATACCCGTTCCGAATCTCCCCAATATCGAGCCGCCTTTTCCAGTTCATCTAACCGAATCCCACACTTACGCGCTACGAGTTCGGGGGGATAGTGGCGAATGATATCCGCGTAGAGGGGAAAGTCTCGCGTACAGTCATCAATAAATAGGGTATTAATTTTCCCCCAACGCATCAGTAAATGGGCAATTCCATTCAGCAAATCTATATCCGTACCCGGTCGAATCGCTAAATGCAAATCAGCAGCCTCTGCGGTTGAAGTGCGCCGGGGATCAACCACAATCATTTTCACCTTACGGTTCTTTTTACAATGCTTGTGTAGGCGATTAAATACAATGGGGTGACATTCGGCTGTATTTGTACCAATTAAAAAGGCACAATCGGTTTGTTCTAAATCTTCATAGCAGCAAGGCGGACCATCTGATCCGAAACTCTGGATATAACCCGATACAGCTGAGGACATGCACAGGCGAGAATTGGCGTCAAAATTGTTGGTACCCAGACAGCCTTTAAGTAATTTTTGGGCAATATAATAGTCTTCGGTTTGAAATTGACCGGAACCATACATACAGATGGCTTCAGGTCCTTGGGTAAAGCGGACGGTTTGCAGTTGCAGGACGATGCGATCGAGGGCTTCATCCCAACTGACTCGTCGAAAGGGCTGATCTAGGGAGTCTCGCATCATCGGATATTTGAGACGATTTTTATCCAAGGATTCGCTGATCGTCGCTCCCTTGACACAAACTTTTCCCTGGCTGGAGGGATGAGCGCGATCGCCCCGGACTCGCCATATTGGTGTTCCTTCACTATCGCGATGCGTTGCTTTACCAGGTTGGGCGGGTGGCGTGACTTCTAAACCACAGCCCACACCGCAATAGGGACAAAGTGTTTTTGTTGAGTTAGTCATTTGTTATTTGTTATTTGTCGTTTGTCGTTTGTCCTTCGTTTTATGTTGTCACATTTACCAGTTACCAATACATCTAATTTTTTAACGGTCTTTTGATTCAGGTTAAAGAAATGAAATCGTTTATTTGGTATAAAAAGCAACAAAAATTAACGAATAATGAAGAAAATACATTGGAGAAATGCTAATTTGACAAAATCCACTCAACTTAACCCATAAACCTGTAGAGACGTAGCATGCTACGTCTCTACAAAGGGATGTCGATAATTGGCTAATTTACCAATGAATCATCATCAATGGGTTTGTTCATCCACCAAAACGGGAACACCTTCAACTGGCAATTCGGTTTCTTCACCTTCATGATGGCTAGCAAAGGAACCTTTGGGTTCTCTGAGGAAAAACCAACAGAGAAAGGTAACAATTAATGCGGTAATTCCTAAGGTTTGGAAGAAAATTTGGTTCCCAATATCACCTTCTGGGAGCAAGCTAAATAGGGTGAGATAGGCAACCGCACCAACATTACCATACGCCCCAACATTACCCGCAATTTGACCCGTGACTCGGCGCTTAACTAACGGTACCATGGCAAAGGTAGACCCTTCACCCGCTTGGACAAAGAAAGAACACCCCATGGTAAGAATGACAGCACCCGGTAGCCACCAACTCCCATTCACAGTACTCAAAATCAGATAACCAATCCCCATGCATCCTGTCAATACTGTCATCGTCCATTTCCGGCTTCCCAGGGTATCTGAAATTAATCCGCCACCGGGACGTGAAACTAAGTTCATAAACGCATAACTGGCTGCAATCATTCCCGCTAATTGCTTACTCAATCCAAATGTTCCTTCAAAAAAGGCGGGAAGCATAGACACAACGGCTAATTCGGAACCAAAGTTGACCACATACGTTAATTCTAGAAGGGCGACTTGGGAGAAGTTGTAGCGATCATCAGCAGGATAGCGTTTTTTACTGGTCATTAGGTCTTGATTCACATCCCAGCATTTGTAAGCCTGGAACAGATATAACCCCAACAGCGCTAACCAGGTGATAATTAATCCGGTTTGATCTAGGAAACCTACCTTACTTAAACGCCAAGCCAAGACAGCCAGAACACCCACCAGAGGAACATTCATCAGCATCAGGAAGCCAAAGTCCCGCTTGGTGGTCACTTCTAAGCCACCATGACGCTTGGGCTTCTGATACACTTTACCCGGAGGGGTATCTTGAACGCTGTTATAGTAAATGACGCCATAGATAGCCGCGATAATCCCCGTGAGTGCGATCGCGAGTCGCCAGTTGATCAATCCACCCCCAGCGCCAACGGTTAATAACGCCGCGACTGTGGGTAGGGTAAACGCAGATGCAGCGGAACCAAAGTTACCCCATCCCCCATAAATTCCTTCAGCCAAGCCAATTTCTTTGGGGGGAAACCATTCCGCCACCATGCGGATACCAATCACGAAGCCTGCACCCACAATACTTAGGGCTAAACGGCTAATCACTAATTGGCTAAAGTCTTGCGCCAGGGAAAACGCCAGACAAGGAATTGCGGCATATATCAGCAACACGGAATAGGTTAACCGTGGACCAAAACGGTCGAGTAACATGCCGATAATAATACGAGCTGGTACAGTCAGCGCTACGTTACAAATCGCCAATGTCCGAATTTGTGCCGCACTCAGCCCTAAGTCTTCTTGCACGGCTGTCGCTAGCGGGGCAAAGTTGAACCAAACGACAAATGAGAGAAAGAAGGCGAACCACGTTAAATGTAAGATGCGGTATCGACCGCGAAATGACCATAATTCTTGCAGCATCTGTTACTTAACCTTATGTAAAAATTTCAGGATGGGGGTTCAATTTAATCGAGCAATTTTTTCATCCATTGAATTCGTCATTTGCTCTCAATTAACCGAAGTAATTTGTTTACGGTTCCCCGATGTCCGCTACAAGAATCACACCCTTGCCAGAGAGGTTTCGTATATTTAAATACAAAATCTAGATAAATATGCATTGTCTGCATAATTTTAATTCTTAGATTGCATAATTATAAACTGTCATGCATTTAAGTTGGATATTAGTAGCGAGCAAGATGCTCGCACTACAAGGATGAGAGCCATTATTGACATT
>CAZNNK010000608.1:0-4657 GCA_964574085.1 uncultured Coleofasciculus sp. | reverse complement strand
TGACATTAATTGGCTGCCAGAACTTTGTCAGACTGTGCCACCTTGTGTTCCGGAATGTTCTGATAAATCTTTGAACGACAAAATAGTGACGGGAGACGGCTATGAAACTGAAGACCAAATTTATCTCAGGCTTTCTCGGGGTGGCATCGCTGGTCGCTGTTTTGGGAATTATTACAATTCAAACAAAGAAAAATGTTGATGATAAATTTAATCAGATTACCGAGGGTACAACCCGCCAACTGGTGGCATTAAATCAGATTAAGGCAGCCTCCCTCCGACTCACCAATAAAGCCTATAGTTATGCTGTCATCGAAGGAAAATCTACCGCCACCTCACCCACCTCTCCAGACGAGGAACCGGAACAACAAGCCAAAGTTGACTTCCAAGAATCCGTTGCCGCTCTGGATCAGTATTTAGCCGAATTTCAGTCCTTTGCCAATAACCCTCAAGCTCAAAGTTTTTATCGGGAATTGAAAGTCAGTAAGCTGCTATTGGCAGAAATCAGCCAGGAAATTTTAGCCTTAGATGACGCCAACTTCCGCCGCGCTGATATCTTGGCAAAACGTCAAGCGTTAGAGAATGCAGAAGACCAATTTTTAGCCGTTGTTGATCAAGCCATTACCTTTCACACGAATACTCTAGAAGAAGAAAATCAAACCGCGAATCGCAGTTCAACCTACTCACTGATTATTAACCTCACAGCAATTACTGGCGTTGTCGCCGTATCAATTATTTTCGGTATCGTCTTAGCTGATCGCGTCACCAAGCCGATTGTGAAGCTCAAAGAAGCCGCCTCGAAAATTGGTGAAGGGGACTTCGATACTTATGTTGAGGTACAAACCAAGGACGAACTAAGTGTCTTAGCCGATACCTTTAATCAGATGAGTAAACAGCTCCAAGAAACGACGGTATCTAAATCCTATCTCGATAATATTATCAGTTCCTTGAGTGATGGACTCATTGTCCTAAATAAAAATATTAGAGTGGAAAGCTTTAATGAAGCCACATTATTTTTATCCGGCTATTCGCCCAAAGAACTGCGGGATCAACCCTTAGAACGTTTCTTTAAAGAAGATAACTTTCTCGCCCATTTACAGGCAAATGATTCCCAACAGAGTGGATTTCTAGGTCGGTATGAAACCACCTTCTTTACGAAAGCAGGCAATCCGGTTCCCGTATCAGTTACCGCCTCAGTGATGAAGAATTCAGCCGATAGGATTCAGGGAATTGTTTGTTTAGTTCAAGACATTTCGGCTCGCAAACGGGCAGATGAGGCATTGCGTCGGCAAGCCTTAATGTTTGAAACCATTTATGATGGCGTGATTGTCACCGACTTGCAGGGTCATATCCTAGACTGGAACCCGGCAGCAGAGCGAATTTTTGGCTATGAAAAAACTGAAGTATTAGGTCAAACCTGTGGCATGGTTTATAAACCGGATGAAGCCACCGCCTTAACCCAGCAAATGCTAGATAGTTTACTACGTGAAGGACGCTGGACACGGGAGATTGAATTTATCCGTAAAGATGGCAATAAAGGGGTTTGCGAAACCGTCGTTGTCCCGTTGCGAGATGACTTAGGTAAACCCATCGCCGCCATTGGGGTAAACCGGGATGTGACTGAACGCAAAGAGTATGAAAATAAATTAGTGGAAGCGCGGGAAGCCGCCGTCGAAGCCGCCCGGGCAAAAGCTCAATTCTTGGCAAATATGAGCCATGAAATCCGCACGCCGATGAATGGCGTGTTGGGAATGAGTGAATTACTCTTAACCACCGATCTCAATCCCCGCCAACTAGATTTCGTTAAAACCTTGCAAGTCAGTGGTGAACATTTACTCGGTGTCATCAATGACATTCTCGACTTCTCCAAACTCGAAGCCGGCGAAATGCGCTTGGATGTCGATGAATTGAACATTAATCGGTCCTTGGAAGATGTCTTAGATTTATGTTCTCCCCAAGCCGAAGCCAAGGACTTAGAATTAGCATTATTAGTGGATACCGATGTCCCCCGACGACTCATCGGAGACGTGGGTCGCTTGCGCCAAATTTGTACCAATTTAGTCAGTAATTCGATTAAATTTACCGAATCTGGCGAAGTCGTGATTCGCGTGTCAGTTGATCAAGAATTGCCGGATCAAGACAAGATTCAACTGCAATTTGCCGTGCGGGATACAGGGATTGGCATTCACCCCGAGGATCAACGAAAACTCTTCCAAGCCTTTTCCCAAGTTGATGCTTCCACCACCCGCAAATATGGGGGAACAGGATTAGGATTAGCCATCTGTAAACAACTGGTGGAAATGATGGGGGGTGAGATTGGCGTCGAGAGTCAAATTGGCGTGGGTTCGACGTTCTGGTTTACAATTACCTTTGGGAAAGTGGCAGTGGATACTGAAGCAGACCAGAGCGATCGCATCTTTAGTAATCTACCCATTTCCCCGGAATCCCTGCAAGGGAAACGCATCTTAATTGTCGATGACCGCCCGATTAATCGCCAAATTGTCAAGTATCAGTTAGAAGCCAGGGGCATGGAAGTCGATGAAGCCGATAATGGTATTATTGCCCTAAATGCCATGCAAGCCTCTGCCGAAGCCGGTAAACCCTACGACGTGGCGTTGCTGGATATGAAAATGCCCAAAATTGATGGGTCTACCCTAGGACGATTAATTCTCGCCGAACCGGATTGGGCAAAAACCAAGTTAGTGCTAATGACTTCAATGCATGCTGGGGATTCCGCCCAACCCTTACTCAAAAGCGGGTTTGCCGATTATTTAGTCAAACCCGTGAAAGAATCCCAACTGCTGGAATCATTACAGAAAATCCTAGCCGCTGAGATTCCCGCCACCCTATTTAGTACCCAATCGGCTATCCCTGACCCCTCTCAGCCTGGACCCCAACCCACTTGTCTGAAAATTCTCTTGGTGGAAGATACGCCCATTAACCTGAAACTGGTGCGCCATCAGGTGCAATTATTGGGACATGAGTCAGAGTCAGCCGAAAATGGTCAAGAAGCCCTTGACAAAATCGCCGAAAACGACTACGATATCGTGTTAATGGATTGTCAGATGCCCGTCATGGATGGCTACCAGGCAGTCCGAACCTTACGGGAGCGAGAAGGCACAGACCGCCATACTGTAATTATTGGCATGACCGCTTACGCCATGCAAGGCGATCGGGAAAAATGTCTAGCCGCAGGAATGGATGATTATCTAAGTAAGCCCGTGATGGTGAAAAACTTAGCCCCCGTATTAGAACGATGGTCATCAGTCGTCAAAGGCGTTTCCCCCAAACCCGAACGTCCCTCTCCGGCGCAATCCACAAGTACCCTACTTTCCGATGTCGTAGACTGGAAGCGTCTCAAGGAAATCTCCGAAGGTGATCCAGGATTTCAACTGGAGTTAGTCCAAGGCTTTATCAAAGAAGGCGCCAGTTTTATTAACCAGGCAAAACAAGCATTAGCCAATAAAGACTGGGTTATGGTTGCCAATAAAGCCCACCAACTCAAAGGTGCCAGTTCCTCCGTCGCCGTGCAAACCATGCCCGATGTGGCGGAACAACTGCGACATCAGGCAATCACTAAAAATGGGGAGAGTAGCGCTAAGCTAGTTGAAGAATTAGAGCAACTCCTAGAACAGCTCAAAGGACATATCGACCTAAATACTACCTCCCTAAAAGAGGAACTCCCCAGCAAAGGATGGGATTTTCAACAAGAGGTTGCTGAGTTGGCAGCAAAGACATCCAAATTGAAAGCGGAAACAGAACCACAGCAGCCGCTAACTCTTTTGTTAGTGGAAGATACCCCCATTAACCTGAAATTAGTCCAGCACCAAGTCCGCCTCCTCGGTCATCAGTGGGATGCGGCGGAAAATGGTGAAAAAGCCCTGGAAAAATTGGCAGAGAATGATTATGACATTGTGTTAATGGATTGTCAAATGCCAGTCATGGATGGCTATCAAGCCACGCAAACCTTACGGCAACGGGAAGGCACAGACCGCCATACTGTAATTATTGGCATGACCGCTTATGCCATGCCAGGCGATCGGGATAAATGTATCGCGGCGGGTATGGATGACTATCTGAGTAAACCGGTGATGGTCAAAGAACTGAAAGTCATGTTACAGCGATGGTCGTTGGTGGTCAAGGAAAATAAGGCGAAATCCAGCAAACAGATGGACAGCCAAGATAGGGCTGAACTGACTGTTGATCCGGTAGATTGGAGTGCCTTGTCAGAAATTTCTGGTGGTGATCCTGAGTTTCAGTTGGAATTAGTCAAAGGATTTATTAATGATGGGTCAACGTTTCTCACCCAAGTCCAGCAAGCGTTAGCGGATCAAGACTGGGTAACTTTGGCAAACAAAGCCCATCAACTTAAGGGGGCGAGTGCATCTGTGGCGGTGGAATCGATGTCCGATTTAGCGCGTCAACTCAATGATCACGCCCACCAGGAAAATTTAGAAGAGGCGAAGAAATTAGTGAGTCAGATGGAGGAAATTATGGCGCAGGTTAAGGCGTCGGTGGCGAAGAAAGCAGCGGCGGTATAGGAAAAGTTTGAGTTTATATGCACTGATGTATAGCATTACGGGCATACGTTAGGACATTACCCTATTGCCTATTGCCTATTCCCTATTGCCTTGTCACCTAATTTTATTGTCCTAACCTG
>CAZNNK010000607.1:0-4661 GCA_964574085.1 uncultured Coleofasciculus sp. | reverse complement strand
CCCCCCGCCCCCCCCCCGCCCCCCCCCCCCCCCCCGCCCGCCCCGCCCCCCGCGCCCCCCCCCCGCCCCCGCGGCGCCCCGGGCCCCCATGGGGGCGATGGGGAAGATGCTACATAGCGTTTTCTTGCTTATTTATGAAACCCAATACCAGTTTCTAATGACACAAAAAACACACGCACCTCTCTCCTGCTGTTGTCTGTTGCCTGTTGCCTGTTGCCTGTGAACCTTCTACTTCGGTTCAAGAATAACAATCATTTCAAAACTATGAGTAGAAGGGTTGTCTTGAGTCACAGTTCCGCCGAGCCCTTGCACATAATTTAAAATAGCTAAAGCGGTTTGGGTATCAGGGTCAGCTTCTGGTGTGTCTGGGGTGGTATTTTCGATAAAATCATTGACCACTGTCATCGTTTTATCCATATCTAAATAAAAGTAACCACTGTTAGATTCAGGTAAAGCTTCAGTTACCGTAATAAACGATTCACTTTGATCCAGAGACGGTTCAGGATTCACCAGCATTGTTTCAACCATCGGTTCGCCAATGGCGATAAACAGGGAATTTTGATCTAACCAACCATGTCCTAACCAGGTTCCTTGTCCCGGAATTGTCCATTCGGTAACCGATTGTCCTTGAACGGTTCGGGGTGACACTTGAATGGTATTTTGTTGGGCGAGGGTATCAAGTTGAGTTAAGGTAGCTTGGGCGGTGGCGCGATCGCTGGTTTGAAAGACGATCACTCCGCCAAAGCCGATGGGGGCGAGTATCCCTTCTGTGGAAGGAATCACGCCGAGGGCAAATTCCCCATCCATCCAGCCAAAGATATCCTGATCCACATCTAAATTGATGCTATTGGCGGCACTTCTGAGGCTGTTGAGTCCTTGCTGTAATTGGGGATCGGTTTGGGCAGATTGGGCGATCGCCTCCCATCCCTGGCTAATCCGATTTCCGGTTAACAGCATCATCGTTGAAGCGGGGAATTGACTGATAATTTGACCCGGATTGGGCTGAAATTCGACTTGAATTTCCGAGGGTTCAACATTAGCAATGGTTTTCAGCCGGATTCCTACGTCATCAATGCCTACCCCCATTTTAACGGACTTAAACGCCTGCAATTGTTCTAAGGTGGCAGGCGGTAAGGGGGCAACCCCTGGATTATTAGCAACCATTTCTTGCACAAAAGCGGTATAGTCAGGGATGTAAAACTTAGCAACGGGGTTGAGCAGATCCATATCCTGGGAGAATAGCTGGGTAATATCTCCTTGGCTAGCCAGAGACGGTTCGCCCTTATAGCTATCAATCGCTAATTGCACAGGTTTCAAGTCTTCGGATATGACCAAATGCTGTCTCAACACCGCTGAATAGAAGGTTTCCCCCTCGTCGATTGTCTCCACAATCGTCAACCCGTTATAGTCAATCTCCTCCGTTTTTCCCAGTTTTTCCTCGGTTTTCAACTGGTTGGCAAACTTTAACAGACTGAACTTATTTTTAATGGTAACAACTGTCAACAGATTGGAGTCGTCTACCGCTTCAGGCGAAGTAGTTGGTAAAACCGCGACCATCACATTGCCCAACCACGGTTTTACATCCTCATCATAACTAATTTGGGAATCCTTAAATGTTTCTGTTTTTAAATCTTCCAGACTCTGATTCACTAACGTTTGCAGTTCGGGTGTACCAAACTTCTGCAACTTCATCCAGGATTGAGGGTCAGTGGAAATAAAGCCCGCCATCACGGCTTCATCGGGGATAACTTTAGCACTGGCGTTTGGGGTGTCGGCGACTCCCCAGAAACCTTTGGCGTAGAGATAGGCTGCGCTACCTCCTACCAAGAGTAGAGTTGTGCCAATTACCAGAAACTTTTTAAATGACATTTGAAATGCCTCCTAACTTGAATAAATGTTTTCAATAAACCCACGTTTCCTGATCACCCTAAATACAGGATAGTCAATCTCCTAAGTAGTCGGACTTTCATTAAAGTTAATGGTTGAGGTTAGGCAACAGGCAACAGTAAGGATTTGAGATTTCTTAATATTTCTTAGTACAGCCGACAGAATTTAGGTGCAGGTACTTATATTTCATGGTAGCAGGATTTATAACAAGACAGGCTTACTGTAAATAGGACTATAGCTTGACACGATCTGAACAGAGGGTTGAGTCAGCCGCAAGGTGAGGGCTAGCCGAACTTGACCACTGGTATTGCGAATCGAACGATGCATGAGTTGGTCGGTAAATAAAACAAATTCTCCAGGACGCAAAACCACCGGAACGGCTTGCTGTTCTAAGTCTTCTGGCAAATTAAACAAGCGATTGCCACTAAATGGGTCTTTCATTTTAACCGAGACATCGGGAGTGAGTTGAAAATTAGGGATGTACTCAAACCCATTCCGTTCATTAACCTCGGTTAGTGCAATGTAGACATTGATCGTTTTCCCTTCGCCTTGAAGCAGATTGGGATAGGAGTCTTGATGCCAGAATGGAATCAGTTGTTGCGAGGGATAATTCACCCAAATTTCCGAACGCCACAAGACGATGGCTTCACCCAAATACTCATTCAATTTCTGTCGTAAATTTTTATCCTGGCAGATCGACCAAACCGCCTCTGAATCAAGATGCCTTTCCATATAAAACTCTTGCTTGCGGAATTGATTAAACAGGAGAATTATCGCTCCAATATTGAGTTGACTTAAAAGGTGAATAAAATGATTAAGTTGGTTTTTAAGCGGGGGGTTAGGCAATATAGTTTCAACAATAGTTTGGGTAAGAGAACCGAGTTCAAGGGGACTTAATGCCAGCGAATAGGGTTCTAAAAGTCCCACAGCCGTCTCAGGTTTGGCGGGTGTTTTCGGATTGTATTGATGACAGCCTGTCCACAAGCGACTCTGTTCCCACAACTGTTGACCGAGTTCAGTATCTTTTGCTAGATCAGGAAGTTCGATTTCGTTCTGCTGATCATCAAAAAACTTACCCGTTACCGCTGCAAAATCAGGAGATGTTGCACAAGTCAGCAACCCTGAAGCACTTTCCTGGGGTGAAATACCGATGCCTAAATACTTGCTTAAGCGATGCCCTAAGGTGATGTTAGATTGCACAAATCCGGGATGAATCGCGTTAACAGTTACATTTGTATTCTCTAAATGCCGTGACAATTCTTGAGTCAGGATCAATAAGCAAAGTTTTGATAGGGCATACAGTTCTATAAAATTTAAGGGTGTCTTTCGGACAAAACGCTCCCATTTGATAGAAGTGGGGCGTAATGCCAAGTCAGAGGCAACCATAAAAATTCGGCTGGGGGCTGAATGTTGAAGCGTTTTCAGTAGCAAATTTGTCAGTAAAAAGTGACCCAGATAGTTAATGCCCCAAATGAGTTCAAATCCTTCTTGAGTTGTACCTCTGGCATTGAAGACACCCGCGTTATTCACTAATAGATGCAGTGGAAGCTGTCTGTCCTGAAACAGTTTCACAAATGTGCGAACTGAATCAAGGGATGCTAAATCGAGTGGTAGAAACTCAACCTTGGGATTTCCGGTGGAGGAGCGAATATAATTGACAGATTTCTCGGCTTTGCTTGCACAGCGACAGGCGATGAATACATGATGACCGAATTGGGCGAGACCAACAGCAGTCATCAAACCTACACCTGAGTTACCACCCGTGACAATGCAGACTTTCTGAGGCTTACACTGATTCATCGTTCTCATTTTTTATGGATAGTAGCGCAATCTTTGTATAGAGGCTGGGTCTATTGAGTCCTGATCTAAGTGTAGCTAGTTTCCGGATTGTCTGAGTGAAACTTCAACTATAGCATTTTTATTTGAGATGTAAACAAGCAATCCTTGCCCAGTAAGGCTTTCAGTGCTTCGGCTGTACACGAATCAAATAAAAACACTATAGCTTGGGTTGGTCGTCATTTTTACCAACATTTGCCAACATTGACCAACATTGACCAACATTGACCAACATTTGCCAACATTCTCTAGTTTTTATCAGGGGAACAGGTTTGACTCATTACCAGAAGTGATAAAAAGTATATAAAAATTATGTGCTACAAATTTAATATGGTTACATGTTGGGTTTTAAGCAAACTTCATCAATCTCTTACATTAATTAGAAGTAACTTTACAGATTCTTCACATAAACTGGTATCAGGTTTAGTTATCATACGTTCAATATCTGCTAAAAAAATAAATTTAGTGACTTGAAATGAGTTCTGAAAGCCATGGGAAAGAGACCTTGTGTATAGCGAGTTTGGCTATAAAAATTATAGTCATCCTGAATAATTCTTGAAAAGTGATTACGTTTCAACCATTGTCCAGCAATGGCTGTGGTGTCTTTTTAAAGACTGATTGAGACACTTTCTATCAGGTGCAGCTTATTCTCACTGTTGTTGATCAGGGCTAATTTTTCCTTACATGATGACTGCTACTAAGTATTTAGACTTCCCTTCTCTATATGAATGGCTGACGGAGACAGTTCCACCTCGGTTATTGTCTCCTGGATTAAATCGAGTTTTTTCTCGCTTATCTCAGGTCAAGCCGTTTTTTGAGCCACGCCATCTAGGACTAGACGCGGTTCCTGATAGTGAATTGGGTACAGGCGAATTTGCTCTTTCTACGCCGTCTAACTCACCCTTAGACTATCTATCTGGAATTGTTCCCAACCTTCC
>CAZNNK010000606.1:0-4664 GCA_964574085.1 uncultured Coleofasciculus sp. | reverse complement strand
CGTAAATGTTCCTCAACTTGCTTGCGATCGGTGATATCTTCAGCAATTCCCACATTGCGGTTAACTTGTCCAAAGTCATCGAGAATTGGCAAAGTCCGCGCCCAAATCCAACGCTGTTCACCATTGGGTTGGATAATCCGATATTCTTGTTCAAAGGGTTTGTCCCAGACGTGAGTTTGCCATTCGGTAATTATGCGATCGCGATCGTCTGGATGAATCACATCTTGCCAAGATTCTGGCTGTTGATAGAGAGATTCACAAGAGAGTCCCCAGATTTTTTCGTAAGCTGGACTAACATAAATCATCTGATTAACAGTGCGGATAAATAAGACTTCCCGAAGGGTTTCCGCAATTTGGCGCAAGTTCTGTTCATTTTCTTTGAGTTTACGGTTGACGTGCTGACAATATTGAATTTCTTGAACCAGTTTTTGACTGGTATGGCGTAAATCAATGGTGCGTTGATTCAGGTTAGATATCAATATCTTGTTGAAAAAATGAGAGACGTTAACTTCTGTTTTTCTGCGTTCGCTAATATCCAGGCTACTACTAATTAGGCGATAAATCCGCGACTCTTGATTATACAAAGGTGTGAGCGTGGTTAACCACCAACTATCTTGAGATTGGCAATAGGTTTCATAGACAATCACACGTCCCTCTTGAACGCATCGGGTATAATTATCCAAAATAGCGGTAGCTTCAGCCGCTGGGAAAATCTGTTCAGGAGACTTGTCTTTTACTTCCTCTAAACGTTTCCCCATCCATCGTTCAGATGCCCGATTCATCTCCACGAAACGAAATTCACCAGAGGGTAAAACATCAATTACCGTAATCGGATGAGCAACGCCTTGATAAAGACTCTCTAGGAATTGGTTCCGTTGTTGAAGTTGGGCGTAGGGTTGTGGTTCCATTGGTCGCTAAAGTGGCTAGGGTGTAGGGGCGGGTTTCACTACTATCGTGTCTTACCTCACCCAAATATAACTAAACCCGCCCTGACTTGACCCTTCGGTAGATTGGCACTCATGGGAAAATGTGCTAAAAGTCAACATAACAGCAAATCCGCTGTTAAAACCTTAGTGGCTTTTACCTGTTGCCTGTTGCCTGTTCCCGATGTCTAATAAAACCCTAGGTTTAGATACTCCACTGTATAAATACCTATTATCGGTGTCCTTGCGAGAACCCGATATTTTGCAAAAATTACGGCAAGAAACCGCTACCCATCCGGATAGCGCCATGCAAATCGCCCCGGAACAAGGGCAGTTTATGGCATTATTGGTTCAGCTGATGGATGCCAAGAAAACCTTAGAAATTGGTGTATTTACAGGCTATAGTGCTTTAGCCGTCGCCTTAGCCTTACCCGAGGATGGCAAAATTGTCGCCTGTGATGTGAGTGAAGACTATACCGCCATCGCCCGCCGTTACTGGGATGCCGCCGGAGTCTCGGATAAAATAGACTTGCGATTAGCGCCTGCTTTAGAGACATTAGACAACCTATTAGCCGCAGGACAAGCAGAAACGTTTGATTTTGCGTTTATCGATGCCGATAAAGCAAATTATCTGGCATACTATGAGCGATCGCTGCAATTAATTCGTCCGGGGGGTTTAATTGCCATTGATAATGTCCTTTGGAGGGGACGAGTTACAGATCCTCAGATGCAAGATAAAAACACCGCCGCGATTCGGGCATTGAATCAAGCCATCAGTCAAGATGAACAGGTAATCTTAAGTTTAGTCCCCATTGCCGATGGATTAACCTTGGCATTGAAGCGGCGTTAAACCGATAAACGTAAGTAGTCGGACAAAAGAAAACGGTACTGTATTAAGTGCAAGTAAATCGCCCTCAAACCCTTACTGTTCCCTGATCCTTCCTAATCTCAACCGTTAACTTTAATTGTGTCCACCTACTTATGACTGATCCCAAAGCCGTTAAATTCATCATTCAACAAGGAATGCGCTGTTTGCAGGGGGGAGACTTTGACGCCGCCGTCGCCCTGTTCCAAGATACAGTCAAGCTTACCCCAGAAAATGGGGAGGTTTGGGCAAGTTTGGGACTCGCCCTGGGACATTTGCAGCGACATGAAGAAGCGATCGCCAGTTTTGACCAAGCGGGGGTATTAAATCCCCAGGATGCGAGTATATGGCTGAATCGAGGCATCGTCTTTGCTGATTGGGGAAAGCATGAAGCCGCGATCGCCAGTTTCGATCAAGTGATTGAACGAGAACCCCAGCATCCTGAAGCCTGGAACTCTCGCGGGACTTCCCTGATGATTCTGGGACGCAACAAAGAAGCCTTGGCAAGTTTCGATCAAGCGATCGCCTGTAATCCCAACTACGATAAAGCTTGGAGTAATCGCGGTAACGTCTTAACCAATCTCGGACGCCACAAAGCCGCCCTCAAGAGTTTCGACAAAGCCTTGCAAATTAGTCCCAATCACCCAGAAATCTGGTACAACCAAGGCTGTCTGTTGATGCAACTCCAGAAACGGGAGGATGCGATCGCCTCTTTTAACAAAGCATTGGAACTCAAACCCAATCATATCGGTAGTTGGATTAATAAAGGGATCATCATTTCGGAAATGGGTCGTGAAAAAGAGGCATTACTCTACTACGAAAAAGCCTTAGAATTCGACCCCAACGAAACCCATTGCTGGAATAATCGAGGACTCACCCTGCGCCGATTAGGACGTTTGCCAGAGGCGGTGGCGAGTTATGATCGGGCGTTAGCATGTATGCCCGAAAACTATGAAGCCTGGGACAATCGCGGCTATGCTTTAGTCAAGATGGGGCGCTATCGGGAGGCGATGGCAAGTTTTGACAAGGCGTTAGACATGAATCCTGATCATATTAACGCAGTGTATAACAAAGGGTATTGTTACGCCGCCCAAGGTAAAGTGACATTGGCGGTAAATTATATTGAACAGGCGATTAAGGGAAATCCCCAGAAATACCTACCCGTCGCTCAAACTGACCCCGATTTAGCACGATTACGGAAAAATAAGCGGTTCCAGAAGCTAATTGGACGGGGGAAGGTTTAAGCTGTTCAGCACTTAAACTTTAATATCAAGAATAATATCAAGAATTGTCCAATCCTTGTCGTGCGACCATCTTGGTCGTTACCCATACTGTTTAGACATCCAACCCAACCTCTATGCAGCCTTTAACAATTGGGGAGGAATCAATAGCAGGTGCATCTCGTTTTTATCAATTTATTAACTGATCCGGATTTGGTAGAATTGGGGAAGAAAAAGCCATTAAAGGCGTTGATTAGGCAAGTGAGGAGACAACCCTAAGCCGTGAACAATCGCGGTTCTGATTGCCATACCCTAAACCCTAAACCCCCCATTCTTTACTGACTCCGAATGTATTGCACTCAATCGAGAATCGTGAGAACGTTCCCCCTCAACGCTGCAACCTTTAAACCCAGGTTAAAAGCCTCTCATAGCAAAAAATACATCGATGAGTACTCTCCTTCTAGAAAACCCTCAAGCCGCAAACGTTAGTTACAATCATCCCCTGGAAGTCACCACCCATGAAGCTTGGTACAATCTGGGTATTGTACTGATCCAGTCTGGACAGTTTGAAGAAGCGATCGCGACCCTGGATCAGGTGTTAGAACGTGAACCGAACTTGTATCAACTGTGGTATAATCGCGGGATTGCACTGGATAAGGCAGGACGCCATCAAGAGGCGATCGCTAGCTATGACAAGGCGGTGAAATTACAACCCAACTTTTACCCCGCTTGGTATAATCGAGGCAATGCGCTGGTGAATTTAGAACAGTATGAAACGGCAAGCATTAGCTATGATCAGGCTCTAAAGCTTAAACCGAACCTACATCAAGGGTGGTACAACCGAGGCAATGTTCTGTTTAGCTTACAACGCTTTACCGAAGCCATCGCTAGCTATCAAGAAGCCCTGAAAATTAAGCCGGATAAATACGAAGCCTGGTATAATCAAGGACATGCTTGGGTACATGTAAAACAGTACCAAGAAGCTCTCGCCAACTATGACGAAGCCCTAAAAATTAAACCCGATGCTCATGAAGCTTGGAACAACCGAGGAGGAGTGCTATATCGCCTTGACCGTTTTCCAGAAGCCGTGGCAAGTTACAATGAAGCCCTGAAACTTAAGTATCAACAACCCAGTACTTGGTATTATCGGGGCAATGCTCTGGTCAACTTGAGATACTTTCAAGATGCCGTAGCCAGTTATGACGAAGCCTTGAAAATTAAGCCGGACAAATATGAGGCTTGGTATAATCGAGGGTATGCATTTTTACAATTAGAAGACTACTCAGAAGCATTGGTTAGCTTTGATAAAGTGATCGCGTTAAAACCCAACAATGCGAATGCGTTTTACAATAAAGCCTGCTGTTATGCGTTGCAAGGCAATGTTGACCAGGCGATCGAAAACCTACAAAAAACGCTTAATCTGAATCCGGAACAATACCGAGAGTTAGCCCAAAATGACGCTGATTTGGCCAGTATTCGGCAGGATCAGCGATTCCAACAATTAATCTAAGTAGGTAGGATTTACGGATACCCTCTATCTGTAGGGTGCGTTAGCGCAGCGTAACGCACCATTGGCACTATCTGTGGCTTCTACACCGCTTCCCCAGCTCCCCCAGCTCCCCCAGCCTGACAGGTGTAGGTTTTTTACCTTAGGGT
>CAZNNK010000605.1:0-4670 GCA_964574085.1 uncultured Coleofasciculus sp. | reverse complement strand
GCGCCAGATATTTTCCGGATTGGATCAAGTGCCGCTTTCAACTCTGGAATGACACGCTTAATTTCCAGCAACAGTACACCTTGTTTCGCCGCTTTGCTGGCTAAAACCAGTAACACGGCATATTCGCCGCAATTGGTCAAAATGCCGTAGCCGCGATCGCCTTCGACGTAAATGCGATCAAGATAGCCTCTAGACAACTCTGAGCCAATCCGCTCTCCCAACGACAGCATCGCGGCTGACATGGCGGAAACTCGTTCTTCGTCCATCTCATTGGGCAAGCTTGAGGCTAAGGGCAGTCCATCGGGAGACACCAAGGCGGCTCCCTGAACCTCACTGGTGCCCGTCACAAAATTTTGCAAAATGCTCTCAATCTTCGCCGTGTTAATGGTCATTGTCATCATCCTCGATAAGTCCGGGTTTGAGCTGGTGAGACAGTCAAAGGGTATGAATACCACTAAATCCATCCATTATCCAAGTATCCAACTCTATCTCACCATCGAACTTATCACGGACTTTTCGATCAATCGGATAGGGGCTTGGTTACGAACAGATAGGAGCTTGGTTACCAAGCCCCTACTTCCCCAATGCCTTGAGACTCTATAAACTGGGGGTTTTTCCGGTTTCTTCCTGGCTGGGAACGGGTTTAACGATACTGTAACCCATATCACCAGCAACTTGGCGCAGTAGAGAGATTTGCCCCTCGAAATCTAGATTTTCGATTTGGGATAGAATCGAATTCGTCTCTGACTGGGCTTTGTAGTCTAGGGGCATATCGACAACCGTATCACCCATGCCTTGCGCCCAAGCGTACCAGACTAACAATTGGTTATTTTCACTCAATGCCCCATACGCCCGTGATACTTGTGTATCCTCACAATTGACGATTTCCCGCATCGCGGCTAGCTGCTGATCATCGGAAAGGTTGTAGAAGTCTCGCAGTAGGTGGGGGGATATTTCCGCATCAGCCGCCGTGGGTGCTGCTGGTGTGATCGAATCACCCATTTTTTTGTAGATGTAGTAAAGTAACGCTAGTTTGTCATCTGTACCCAATCCCTCAAATGCTTGGGTTATGTTTTTCGTTTCCTCAGAGCGGGCTGGGTTTACACCAGTCGGTTGAGTAGAAGCCATATCGTTTCTTTCCTCTAGTACAACAAAATATCTCTACTCCTAGGTTTACCAAACTTTACAAACAGGGATCGCCCTCCGATCGGTAGAGTTTGCTTAGGATCTGTGGTGCGATCGCTATTTTCCTCGATCCAGAGACGATGAAGTGGGTGGGAAGACAAAGACAATCACCGCCTAATGCAGGATAATGGGCAAAGTTTTCACGTTTTGTTAACTTAGACGTTCCTCTCTATCAAAGCACTTATTTTTTCATCGGCTATGCGGACTCATTATTGCGGCGAATTGCGAAGTAACCATGTTGGTGAAACCGTTACCCTCTGTGGTTGGGTAGATCGGCGACGTGACCACGGGGGGGTGATATTTTTAGATTTGCGCGATCGCACGGGTATTGTGCAGATTGTGAGTGATCCTCAGCGCACACCGGATTCTTATCCGAATGCAGAAGCCGTGCGGAATGAATATGTGGTACAAATTACCGGGCGTGTGAGTCGGCGTCCTGATGAGTCGCTCAACCCGAATTTATCCACAGGTGAAGTGGAAGTGTATGCGGATCAGATTAACCCGTTAAATACGGTGCGGAAACAGTTACCCTTTCAGGTGTCTACTGCTGACGCCGAAGCCGTGCGGGAAGACTTGCGGCTCAAATATCGGTATCTGGATATTCGCCGCGATCGCATGCGCCAAAATATAGAATTGCGCCATCAGGTGATTAAGGCGATTCGTCGGTATTTAGAAGATGAGCAACATTTCATTGAGGTGGAAACCCCAATGTTAACCCGTTCCACACCGGAAGGGGCGAGAGACTATTTGGTGCCGTCTCGCGTGAATCCCGGACAATGGTATGCCTTACCACAATCCCCGCAATTATTCAAGCAATTGTTAATGGTTTCCGGATTAGACCGTTACTATCAGATTGCCCGTTGCTTCCGGGATGAAGATTTAAGGGCAGATCGTCAGCCGGAGTTTACCCAGTTGGACATGGAAATGAGTTTTATGTCCCAGGATGAGATTCTCCAGCTTAATGAAGGCTTGGTTTGTCATATCTTTAAAACCGTAAAAGGGATAGACATTCCCCGCCCTTTTCCCCGTTTTACCTACGCCGAAGTCATGGAACGCTACGGTACGGATAAACCGGATACCCGCTTTGGCTTGGAATTGGTGGATGTTTCGGAATTGCTGAAAGATTCAGGATTTAAAGTCTTTTCCGGTGCAGTGGCGGCTGGGGGTAAGGTAAAAGTTTTGCCCATTCCTGGCGGTAACGACAAAATTTCCAACGTGCGAATTAAACCGGGTAAGAGTGGAGACTTATTTAACGAAGCCGCCGCCGCAGGTGCTAAAGGTTTAGCTTATATTCGGGTGCGAGACAACTGGGAAATCGATACGATTGGGGCGATTAAAGATAATCTCACTGAGGAACAGAAACAGAAACTGCTGGAAATGACAGGGGCTAAACCCGGTTATTTACTCCTGTTTGGTGCGGGGGATACGGATGTAGTGAATAAAACCTTAGATCGCCTGCGCCAGGTATTGGGTCAGGAGTTGGGACTGATTAACCCAACGAAAATTAATTTACTCTGGGTGACAGACTATCCCATGTTTGAATGGAATGCGGATGAGAAGCGCTTAGAGGCAATTCATCATCCCTTTACCGCGCCGCACCCCGATGATATCGATGATCTGAAAACGGCAAGGGCGCAAGCTTATGACTTAGTGTATAACGGCTATGAAGTTGGCGGTGGCAGTTTACGGATTTACCAGCCAGATATACAGAAACGGGTATTTGAGGCAATTGGATTATCGCCAGAAGAGGCTCAAAATAAGTTTGGTTTCTTACTGGAAGCCTTTGATTATGGTGCCCCTCCTCATGGCGGAATTGCTTATGGTTTAGATCGGTTGGTTATGTTGTTAGCTGGGGAAGAATCAATTCGGGATGTGATTGCGTTTCCAAAAACGCAGCAAGCCAGTTGTTTGTTAACGGAAGCACCCGCCCAGGTGGGAGAAAAGCAGTTGAAAGAATTGCATATTGCTTCTACCTATAAGCCGAAGAAAGCGTCTGGGGTCAAGTAGATCGTTCGTTTTGGCAATCTTGTAGAGACGCGCCATGGCGCGTCTCTAGGATATTTGGGGAGAAGGAGAGAGGGAGATTATAACGCTTATAATCAGATTAAATAGCTGAAGCACAATGGCGCGATCGCACCCAAGTGCCACTTAAATCAATAGGACAAAAAAGAATGCTCAATAGTCTCCAAGAACTGATTAACGAGCCAGAAATTGCTCAAATTGATGACCCAGAGGAGATATTCACGACGAGTGAGGTAAACTGGAATCAATACGAAGCCCTACTCGCCAAACTGGAAAACAACCCTCATTACCGCATCACCTATTTGGATGGAGTATTAGAAGTTGTGTCACCGTCTTTTAGACATGAAAAACTTAAAAAACGTCTGGCTACACTGATAGAGTTTTATTTGATAAAAAAGCGAATCAAACACACGCCAATGGGGAGTCCCCGAGTCAAGAAGCAATTGAAAAAAGTGGGCGCTGAACCGGATGAATGTTACTGCATTGGAGAGGAGAAAGATATACCAGATTTAGCGGTGGAAGTGATTATTACCAGTGGCAGTATTGACAAGCTGGATATCTACCGACGTTTGGGCGTGACTGAGGTATGGCTATGGAAAACGAATCGACTAAAACTCTATCATTTACGAGAAGAAACGCTATCTATATTTGAGAATAACTACGGATATGAACAAGTTGTAACCAGCGAATTATTACCCGAATTAGATATAGCATTACTCGAACAATGTGTTTTTATTCCTGACCAAATTGAAGCGATCGATGCTTTTGAACAAGGACTCAAAGCTTAGTTGTATGGTTTTCATTTATTGTGGTATTTGATCAAGTTTCTACAATAGAGAAAATACACGATAAACAGATAATTGATTTTTGTGAAAATTTTGGGATGAGAGGCTTTCGAGGATTTATTGAGGATGCGCGAGTATTCCCAGCTAGAACTGGTGCCGTTACATGACTTTCAACAGCAGTTTAAACAGGCTTTAATTGAGGCAGGATATGATTCACGAGATAAGATAGTAAATTTGGTGCAGGATATTAAACGAGAAATGGCGGCGGAGCGTCAAGACCAATCTTTGCTTCAACCAGACGTTAATATTCAAAACCCAGTTGATTCATGACTGAGATGCCAACCTAGTCCATCGAAACTGGGGCGTTTTTCAATTCAACCTAAGCCCAACCCGACATCTGCCCCACCTCAAGAAATACAGGAGTATTCCAGAGATTCGGTTATATGCAACGTCTCTACTTTATCTGTAGTACATTTCACGGTTAACTTTGTTTAATATATTTCTATTAGGTTGCTCTCCATGGGTTACGCGATCGCATAACTTGCTCCAGTATAATTTGGTAGGGTGCGTTCCTGAATTCAACCCCTGATCTCAAACCAAACATCTGGATGAGAACGCACCATTCCATTAATTGGCAACTGATCGAGCAATTGAGTAACCTAGATCGAGTTTTAGAGC
>CAZNNK010000604.1:0-4679 GCA_964574085.1 uncultured Coleofasciculus sp. | reverse complement strand
AGGCAATACAGCTCAAGTCAACGGAAGGCAAACACTTTCATGTTGATGCCACTTGCCCACCCGACATCAAATAGGTTACGTGAAAACAGTGCAATTTTTGTGTCTAGAGTTACGAGGAATACAAATTGACTCAGCTATTTTACCCTAAACAATGGGGTTTTGGGGATTGATTCTGATGCACCATCGGATGGTGCATGGGATTGATGATTGGAAATCCGCTTTAAGCCAATGTGTCATTTCTAAAACCCATAAGTTGCTGTGCTTTTCTAGGATTTTACCAAATTCATTAATTCCGGCAATAGCTTTGCGGAAATGACTGATTTTTTCCTATTTTTTTCTAAGCTGACCTTAATTAATCCGATTTCTGGCACTAACGGTCTAGCCGTCCTAAATCATCGTGTAAGTATTCAACTGGACATGATATCAATTCCAAACCTGCGATCGCCTCTTATGAGAAAGCGATTCAAATTAAACCCGATTACCAATTAGCCTGGTACAACTGGGGTGTGGCGATGGATAAATTAGGAGAAAAAGAAAACGTTATATCACCGCATGAATCGTCTCCAGACATCAAGGGTATTCGTGAATAATGATTTAAAATCCCTCACCCATTTTCTTCTAGAATCTGCTGTTTAGTTCCCCCTTTATCATTGCTCTTCTCTATCGTCTCATCGCCTATTGGCGGCGTTAATCCATAACGTTTTTAATCAACCTGTTCCATACTAATAACAGGCATTCTTAGATAGGAAGTGGTACGTTGTTTGCGGACAATATCGGTGACAACTCGCTCGACTTGCTCTACTGTCAAATCAAGTGCCTGGGCAATTTCATCGTTGTTAACACCCTGTTCATACCCGAACCAGATGGTATCCAAAATATCAAAGGGCAGGCGGAAGAAAAACTCTTCTTGTGAACTTCCACCTGGATACGTATCCGAAGTCGGCGTGCGTTGTTGAATGTCTTCTGGCACATCTAAGTAACGAGCAAGCTGGTAAACTTGTGTCTTGAACAAATGGGCAATCGGACTAACATCAATTCCACCATCCCCGTACTTGACAAAAAAGCCTAATAAATGCTCATTCTTATTCGCTGTACCGATAACCGCATAATTATTTAATTCAGCGTGATAGTAGAGCATTGCCATGCGCGATCGCTGCTTAAAATTAGACGCGGCGACAATCTGATAATATTCTTGGGGCGGTAAGCGTTTGGTAAACTCCTCACCCTCTGGATTGGTTACAGTTAGGGAAAAGATATTCAGCATTTCTTTTTCCAGTAAGTTTCCCGGTAAAGCAATTTTAGCTTGCCAACCCTCTCCGAATTCCGGAAACAACCGTTTTATTGCGTCGTTGCGTCGGCGGTAACAGCTAAACCCATCCAATACCCCGGAAATGTCTTCGGTAATAGTTTGAACGCCGTAGTGATCAGCGACTAACTGTGCCAGTGTAGCGCTTTCTGGGCTGGATTCACCCTCCGGTAACAACAAGGCGACGATATGTTCTGCACCAAAGGCTTTAGCACATAAACCCAGCACCACCGATGAGTCAATCCCCCCACTGATACCCAACACCGCTCCGCGACGGCGTAGCGTTTGATGGACACTCTGGCGTAACCCTTCGACAATGCGCTCCGTCTCTTTGGCTGCATCTAGGTCAAGGGAGTGCTTATTGAAGCCAATTGAATCCGTTTTGACTGGATTGTTCATGATTTAATCTCCTGAATAAGTCGGTGGGTGAGGGTGGTCATTTGTCATTTGTCATTTGTCAGTTACAACTTACATTTTGCACCATTATTTAATCAGTTTGCTCGTCGAAATCCTCTTTCTTTACCTCCTCTATCGCCGCCCAAAGCTCCTCAGCTACCTGATCCTGATTGTTCTTAGCCACTCGGCGGATATCGTCGCGAGTAATATAGCCTTGACGTTGCTTATGGCGATTTTCTATATCTTGCATGCGATGCTGTAGTTCGAGCACATCTTGATAGGTGTAGAGATAAACAGGTTGTTTTTGGCCTGTCAAGCAATCAAGTGCCTTCTTATGTGCCGCCATCAAATTATCGACAGTTGTATGATGCGGATATTGCTGACGTTGAATTCCCGGTACATCACTGCTCATATTTAAGTCTTTCAAGTTACTGGTGACCAAAAATGTACCGTCATCAAATTCTGATTCGAGTTCGATCGCGTTGTCGCCTTTTGAAATTAAACCGATTGCCTGAAATACTTTCACGAAAAAGGGTCGCGGCATGGCATAAATACCAGCCAAAGTGTTCCGATCTCGATGGAGCATCACCCGAATAAATGTGCGATTTTTCCCGCCACTCGCTTGGGTCACTGTCACATCTTCAATATCATCTAATTTATGAAATCCTCGTTTTTCCAATAAAGTTTGAGTGCGATCGTAGAAGCGGATATCGACCAGGGGAAAATCACCCGGATCGACTCGGATAAATTCGTGGCGTTGAGAGTAACTTGCTTTGCAAAGGTCTAGTAATTGTCGAGCGCTATCGCGTGCTTTTTGATTGCTTACTCCACTGGCAGAAGGTGAACTGGGTGATGAGCGATCGCTGATATCTTCCAACTTGACACCGACAAACGTGGCGATTTGGTTGGCTTTCGCTAATACGTCTGATTTAGATGATGAATAGCCCAGATCGAAACCCGGTTCTCCTGATTTCAAAAGGATTTCTGCCCGATAGACTCTCAAGTCTCCATCTCCATGGGTTTCTGCCTTCAGTCGCACAGATGAAATGGCGGAAAATGAATAGGAGCGAGTGTTAATTTTACACAGTTTTGTCCGTCCCCAAAATAGCTGGCGTTTCGATTTATCGAGATGTAATGAAATTGGCAGTAGCGAAGAGATTACACGTCCCAATCCAATGACAATAAAAACGCCCAAAAACAGGATTATGCCAATACTGGAAGGCGCAAATCTATTATCGCGCACGATCTCGATTGTCCCTGTTTCCTCCGCGATAAACTGATTGATTTTTGCGACTTGAGTTTGAATCCAATCTGGATTCCCCTTACGGCAATTGACTCGTAATAAATTCTCAAAAATTGTTTGCTGACTTCCATTACTAAAAATTAGGTTAAAGTCGTGGTTATGGAAGACATTGCAATCCTCATTTCCCGGCATTTCCGTATAGTTGTATTCGGCTTTAGCCACCAAGGGAAGGGGTTGAGGCGTAAGCTGCTTCATGCCGAAAAAGATACTTTTTTCTTGAGTGCAGTCTACACGATCGCTATCGCTGGTGACTTGCTGACATTTGAGCGATTCAACACCCCAACCTGCGGCAAAAAGAAACAGCAGGCTCAGTGGTATTCCCCCAAATAGCAACCCCCACACCGACACAATCGGGAAACAGCCGATGCTTTCTTGCAGAATCAGCCGATTTTCGGTTTTCTTAACAATTTCCATCCCGACCTCCACAGATGAATTGATAAATTTTAGAACTGGCTTAAACTGAAAGACTACTGATGATCAGGATTATTTTAACAATTTTATCCTGGACTTGAATAATTTTAATCACACTGGCTGCAAATCTAAAAAAATACTTAATGATTTTGGCTCTTGACTTCACGAGATTCCGTGGTTTCAAAAGTTGAACAAATGGTCAAAAAATGATAGAAAGTAATAAGCTGGGTATTTAATGACAAATTTTTCCCGAATCCGGCGATTCAATGGCTAAAACCCAGATGATGACGTGGGATAAGTGGGGGAATGTTTATCCAGGAAACCTGGCTCGATGACCCAAAAATTGGTAGGGTTGCTCCGGTGGGGTTGACATTGACTCGACTATCTGATCAGAAACCCGATTAGGGGACGCGATCGCACCAGAGTCCTAGTCCAGTAATTACACTTAGCGGTCACAAGAGGTCATGGAAAATAATCCTGATTTGAGCTATTGACAAGTGCGGTGGTTTCATCTTAGACTTACTTTATAATGGGAAAATGTGCCCGCCTATAGGGTCGAATTTCATCCATGGGAACAGAAATACCAAGTTAAACTCCTGTTGGTTCTATTCCTCAACAACAGCGCCAATTATCCGGAGTAGAAGCTAAATCTCCCCATCAGTTAAATATACCCACACCCGCCCAAAAGGTAGAAGCGATCGCAGATAGGTTGACGAATTCCCCTAAGTTCCGATTAGACCTATTGACAAGTGCGGTGGTTTCATCTTAGACTTACTTCATAATGGGAAAATGTGTCCGCCTATAGGGTCGAATTTCATCCCCATTCAACACAGAGGTGATCGCGCATTAGTTCACAATGCCGATAACATCCAATTTAATGACGAATTTTTCCCGAATCCGGCGATTCAATGGCTAAAACCCAGATGATGGCGTGGGATAAGTGGGGGAATGTTTATCCAAAAAACCTGGCTTGATGACCCAAAAATTGGCAGGGTTGCTCCGGTGGGGTTGACATTTAATCGACTATCTGATCAGAAACCCGATTAGGGGATGCGATCGCACCAGTCCCAGTCCAGTAATCGCAGTTATCGGTCACAAGAGGTCATGGGGAAAATAATTGGGATTAGACCTATTGACAAGTTCGGTCGTTTCCTTTTATACTTACTTCATAATGGGAAAATGTGTCTGACTATAGGGTCAAGTTTCATCTTCAGAGAACAGAAACATCGGGTTGGTTCGCATCCCTTCAATAACAGCGCTAAT
>CAZNNK010000603.1:0-4683 GCA_964574085.1 uncultured Coleofasciculus sp. | reverse complement strand
GACAGCGCTAATTGTGAGAGTGTCGGTACTGTCTAAATCACTGTCATTTGCCAACGGATTCAGGGAAATAGCCGAATCTTCAGTTGTGGTGAAGTTATCGTCATTGGCAATCGGTGGGAAGTTAGTGGTATTGAGGCGTAGAGAGATGTTATCGGAGTCCCGATTAGCCACGAAAAAGTCGGGTTTACCATCTTGGTTGAAATCTCCAACGGCGATACCATAGGGATTATCTCCAACCTTGAAATGGATAGCATCGTTAAAACCACCTGACCCATTCCCCAATAGTACCGAAACCGTGTCAGAGAGGCGGTTGGGAACCGCTAAGTCGGGGTTGCCATCACTATTGAAATCTGTCACACTGATCCAAGCAGAGGGATCAAACCCCACCGCAAAGTTGGTGGCAGAACTAAACCCACCCGAGCCATTACCCAATAGGACAGAGACGTTGCTGGAACCGTAGTTTGACACAGCGAGGTCGATTTTCCCATCCTGGTTAAAGTCCTCTACCGCTAAACCAAGGGGATTTGTCCCAGCGACAAAGTGAGTGGGAATGCCAAACCCACCTGTTCCATCTCCTAAAAGGACAGCAACTTTGTTAGGCGTGAAGATTCTGAGTGCGATATCCTGGTTCCCATCCCCATTAAAGTCAGCCACAACAACGCTACCGGGAGAAGTCCCCCCTACGTCAAAGTTGGTAGCCGTGCCAAAACCACCGGTTCCATTCCCCAGTAGTACCGAGACGTTGCTAGAACCACCGTTGGTGACCACTAAATCCAGCTTTCCATCCGCATTAAAATCGGCGACTTCCAAGTACCTGGGTTTAGTCCCCACACCAAAGTTCGTCGCGGTACTAAACCCCCCAACTCCATTCCCCAAAAGCACTGAAACATTATCAGAGTTGTAATTCGCCACTGCCAAGTCCAAGTTGCCATCAGCGTTGAAATCCACTACCGTGATATCATAAGGAGCAGTTCCTACCGTCAATGATGGGGCAGTACCGAAGTTTCTGATACCATCGCCCAAGAGAATAGAAACGTTGTTTGCCAGATTGTTAGCAACGGCTAAGTCGAGATATCCATCGCCGTTATAGTCTCCAGTCCCAATGGCAATTGCGCCATCCCCGGTGGAGAATTTTTTGTCAGCAGCAAAACTCAGAATACTCATAGTCAAAGTCCCCCGATCGCAGCGTTAGTGAGAACTTAAGTCTATGGTAAGCATTTATACAGATTTTAAGCTGGAAATTTGATTAAATTTCGCAAAAATTTAATCCGTTTAATAAAATTACTTAAAACTATAGGATTCCTGTAAGTATTCTTGATTAAATTTTGCGTATTTCCTTTCAATCAGGATTATCGGGGTTGTAGGGGCTTATCGCTACATATCATATAGGAAAAAACAACCTTAGGTCAAATGTTACTGATTTAAGATTGGTGGGCAATGCCCACCCTACGGTATATCCAATGTTTTGGCGATCTTATAATTAATGCTTAATGAGCCTGCCATTCACTTAGGTCAGGTGTTCGGAACAGCGAGTCGCTAAGAATTTATTTAAATCAGCATAGGTTCCCGCATAAGTGGTGGTTGGCTTATCATACCCCTTAAGAGTAACAATATGTTGTTTAAAGCCTAGTTTGTTGTATCCTAACTCTTCCAGATAGCTATAGGTATCTTCTCCCAAGGCAATATCCAGACCAATTTGTTTCGTCGCCGACTCCAGACGAAATGCTGCATTAACCGTATCGCCAATCGCAGTATAATCAGGGCGATCGCCACTCCCTGTATTTCCCACCATCGCATACCCTGTATTCACGCCCGTACCAATGCGTAGCGGGAAAGGTAAGGGATATTGGCTGGAAAGAGATGCCGTCATCCGGTGCAAATCGCTAACCGCTTGCAACACATTCAAGGCTTCATCTTGACTCACCCCTTGATGTCCATGAAACCAAATTGCCATTACTGCATCGCCAATATATTTATCCACCCAACTTCCCGATTTGCGGATAATATTTCCCGATTGGCGAAACCAGGTTCCAATCACGGCGGAGAGAATCTTTTCATCCAGTTGACGAGTTAAAACTGTAAAATCGCGGATATCCACCACCATCACCGACATCAGGCGGCGCACATGTAATGTAGAGGTTAGCGTTTCACTACTCGGCGGTTGGGTATAGTCGCGATCGCGGGTATCGGATGGCGAATGAAATTCCAGTTCAGTCTGACCAAACATCAGCCGATCGCCATTTCGTAATGTCACCGGAATACTCACACGGCGTCCATTCACGAAAGAACCATTGCGACTCCCTAAATCAATCAGATAGAAATCACCGGTTTCAGTACACTGTAACATTGCGTGATTTCGGGAAATCCAACGATCTGAGAGAACAAAATTATTATCATCTCCGCGACCAACCGTCCAGCAGTTACTACCCACCAGGGGGAGGTAGCGGTTACCAGTCTCAGTCGGTAGAAGTAAATAGGGAGTGGATCGTAGAGTCACCACAGGCACAGAAGCAACGACGGGTTAAAAAGTAAACAGAGGATTAAGTTTATATCCTAGTAGATGCATTCTGAAGCCAAGCGAGTGATTCCGGAAACTTCACAGCCCATATTCTTTGATGTGAATAATTGTTTAGTTGTTGACTGTAGACATTCATGAGTTTTTATTGGAGTGTAGCTACTAACCAAAATAGGCTATCTACCAAAATTGTACTCAATACTGCCCCACTAAATGCCCACCATGGCAATTGCCCTCGGGTCAATGCCCCGCATCCGACTAATCCTAGTGTACATCCTAAAACGGCTGCCCAGCTAATTCCCCAAGGAGTTTGGACTTGGGTGGTCGCCTCTTGCAAGATAGGCGTGATCAAGGCTGGATCAACGTCCATGATCTGACGCCAGTAGGGAATCAAATCCGTTAAATAAAAATATACATCGGTGAGAGCCGTCCCGAACAGAGAACCCAGGTAAAACAAATTACCTACAGCGCCTCTACCCCGCCATAACCCCCATAGGGCAAACGGTAGACCAATGGCTTCGATGGGTAAATGCAACAGAGGTTCAGCCCGCAGCCAGCCCCAATAGATTGAACCCGCTAGCCAGCACCAACTAAAACCTAGTAACAAATCTCCCCATACTCGCATCCCTGGACGCGCCAGTAGCTTGCATCCTAGCCATATCCATCCTAAGGTCAACAGTAAACTCAACCAGGGCAGTTGCCGGACTAATGGCGCTTGCACAAACACAGGGACAGAAACCAGAAATGAGGCAGCAGCAAACAGCCACCAGCCTTGAACTCTAGCTTTTGAACCTATACCTAGACCATTCAGGGTGCTACGAATTGACATCAACAGCCAAACCTCTCCTGATGGGTTGGAGTAGTTGGAGGAGGTCTCAGAAAACATACTATTGCGAAACACGATTTCTTTAATTTTCTTTACTTATGTTTACATATCTCAATATATCATGAGCCTTATCCCCCCTAGGGGGATATAGTCTATTATAGGGTACGGCTAGCACCTGTAGAAAGTTTGCGATCGCGATCAAGCTATGCCAGAATTCCGATTAAAGCTGGTGACTGGTAATTAGTAATTAGGGATTGGGAATTTTAACAAGCCTCAGATCCTTACTGTTCCCTGTTCTCTTGTCCTCATGCTCAACTTGAATTATGTCCGACTACTTATCCGACTACTTACATGATCAAATTGCAGTGGCGGTGGTTCAAATTTTTAAGGATTAGCCTCCTGAGTGCCTTACTCACCATACCGTTGAAGAGTTTTGGCACCACGATTACGACAGACGTCGCCGTACCCACAACCCAATCCACCTCCCAGATGAACATTCTTCAGGCGTTGGTATTGGGAATGGTGCAGGGGTTAACGGAGTTTATCCCGATTAGCAGTACAGCGCATTTAAAAGTCGTGCCGGTGGTATTAGGCTGGGGTGATCCAGGGGTGGCTTTTACGGCAATTATTCAACTGGGAAGTATTGCCGCCGTACTGTGGTATTTTTGGTCAGACTTATGGCAAATTTCCACAGGTACGATTAAAGCAATTCAGAGGAAGGATTACCAAGCCAACGATTTTCGCATGGCGGTGGGTATCGGCTTGGGGACTTTACCGATTATCTTCTGTGGCTTGTTAATTAAGATATTTATTCCCGATTTTGATAATTCGCCCCTGCGGAGTACCGTCGCGATCGCTTGTGCTTCAATTTTTATGGGGCTGCTGTTGGGTGTTGCCGAAAAGATCGGTACAAGAGAGCGCAATTTCGATAAATTGGGGATGCAGGATGGCATTTTGATGGGATTTGCTCAAGCCTTGGCACTCGTTCCTGGGGTATCGCGATCAGGTTCCACGATTACAGCGGGCTTGTTTATGGGATTGGAAAGAGGAACAGCCGCCCGCTTTTCCTTTTTGCTAGGTATCCCCGCGATTACCCTAGCCGGGTTAGTTGAGTTAAAGGATTTATTAGACTCTGGAGTTGGAGAGGGGGGATTTATGCCTCTCACCGTGGGGGTGATCTCATCAGCCATATTTTCCTATGCGGCGATCGCATGGCTAATTCGTTACCTACAAACTCAGAATACTTGGATCTTTGTCTGGTATCGCGTCGCCTTTGGTGTGGCAATTTTAGCAGCGATTATCGCCGGGGTAATGCCTAATAGTTAGGTAGTGAGGGGAGATG
>CAZNNK010000602.1:0-4685 GCA_964574085.1 uncultured Coleofasciculus sp. | reverse complement strand
AGGCAACAGGCAACAGGCAACAGGGAATACACAATTTAAATGCATTTTAGCTTACGCAGACACACCACAGATGGGGGTAAAGGTGCGTTACGCTTCGCTAACACACCCTACTGGGCTGACCTACATAAAATGGTGAATTAGAATTGTAGGGGCGCACCGACGTGCGCCCATTTTAACAGTAAAATCTATTCCACAATTTTAGCTGTGTCAGTCCACTATACCCAATTTAAATGCGTGACCGCTTATTGTTGCTATAACCTCCGTAAATCTACTGAAATGCATCAATTAGGGTTAAGTTGATATCCGTAAAATCCCCCTGGAATGGCTAAAAAATAAACAGCTAGGATGCAAGAACGAACTAGCTGGGCATCTGCCAGAACCTTATGGCTAAAATTTTAGTAATTGAAGACGAAGTATCCGTTCGAGACAATATTCTAGAGTTGCTCGAAGCCAACAATTTTCAGGTCACTGAATCAGACAATGGATTAGCGGGTATCCAACTCGCGACCCAACAATTACCGGATTTAATTGTTTGTGATGTGATGATGCCAGAATTAGATGGCTACGAGGTGTTAACCGCCTTGCGCTCTAATCCAGCCACACAGACGATTCCCTTCATCTTCCTCACCGCCAAAGCCAGCCGAGATGACTGGCGACAGGGTATGGAACTCGGTTCTGATGACTATCTGACCAAACCGTTTTCTGCTCAAGAACTTCTGAGCGCGATCGCGACTCGTTTGTCAAAGCAGATGGCAATTCAGCAGCAGTCTGAAGCCAAGTTGGATGAGTTACGCAGTAATATCACGTCGGCTTTACCCAGAGAACTGCAAACTCCCCTCAATAGTATCGTAGGCACATCACAGATACTGCTAGCGGACTATCTTGAAGCCGCACCTGTCAGATCGATGATCGAAGATATTCAAGCGTCTGGACAGCAATTATCTCGGTCGATTCAAAACTTTTTACTTTATGCTGAATTAGAATTAGCCGAAACCTCCAGTGAACGGCGTCGGACTTTTCAAACCTATCAAACTCGATTTTCATCAGCAATTATTTCCGCTCAAGCGATTGCCAAGGCGCGAGAGTTTAATCGCGAATCTGATTTACTCCTAAATTTAGCTGATACAGCGGTACAAATGGCAGCACCTCGACTTCAGAAGTTAGTTTTTGAACTTGTCGATAACGCTTTTAAATTTTCCTCCGATGGCACACCTGTTCCTGTTACCAGTATGGTTGAAAAAAATCGACTGGTTTTGGTAATTAGTAATCAAGGGACAGGTATGACGCCAGAACAAATTGCCCAAGTGGGAGGCTATATGCAGTTTGAGCGCAAACTCTATGATCAGCAAGGTTCTGGACTGGGATTAACAATTGCTAAACGCCTTACTCAATTCCATGGAGGTGAATTCGTCATTGAAAGCGTTCCGGATCAGCAAACTATTGTTACTGTTTCGTTACCCATTTCGAGATAAGCGTTTAATCAGATGTCTGTAGTAACCTACCCATAAGGGGTTCAGCGTGACGGAAATAAAGTGAGTCCTGACGCCTTACCGGAAGTTCTTCCTTTATTGCCTTGAATTGTTGTACTTTACTTTGTAGGGAGAAAGAACTGACCAGCTCACCTCTCCCCCAGCTTATCCCTTGTCCGCCATTCCCCTGCTGAACTTATGAGCCTGCGCCAGAAAACCCTACTCCTGATTGGTCTCACCCTTGCGGGTTTAATCGGTGTCCTCTACGCCAGTCTATCGCTAATTTTAATCCGCAGTTTCGCCCAAATCGAGGAACAACAGGCGTATCGGAATGTGCGACGGGTACAGGAGGCGTTATTCAATGAATTGGATAGTTTAGCGGTTTTAGCGGCTGATTATGGCGAGTGGGATGATACGTATGGGTTTATTGAAAATACCAATCGAAGCTACATTCAAGAAAATCTCTCGGATACAAATCTGACGAATATTCACCTCAACTTGGTTTTATTCTTTAATCGCCAAGATGAATTGGTTTTTGGTAAACATTTTAAATTAGACCAACAGCAAGAAACCCCGATTCCTTCTCCCTTAATCCAACAACTGAATTCCGATAGTATCCTACTACAGCATCCGGATACCCGTAGTAGCGTTACGGGTTTAATTCTCTTACCCCAAGGACCCCTGATGATTGCCTCAAATCCCATTCTCACCAACGAGGAAATCGGTCCTATACGAGGGTCTTTGATTATGGGTCGCTACCTGAATGACCAGCGTGTTGAGGCGTTAGCAGAACTCACCCAACTTAATCTTAAGGTCTACCGACTCGATAATACCCAATTACCCGCTAAATTGCAGACTGTGCAGTCTAGCCTATCTGAACAGGAGTCCCAACCCAGTCAGGCTCCCATCTTAATTCAGATTATAAGTCGGGAGGCGATCGCAGGCTATACTCTCCTGCGTGATATCTATGGTCAACCTGCGTTACTGGTTCAAATCGACATCCCCCGAGAAATCTATCAACAAGGTCGCATTAGTCTACGTTATCTTATTTTATCCCTTTTGGGGTTAGGGATTGTTTTTAGTGTCGGTACTCTCTTCCTATTGGAAAAAATGGTACTATCTCGCCTAGCCAATCTGAGTAAAAATGTACAGCAAGTTGGCACGAGTAATGACCTATCGCTGCGAGTTAGCGCCAAGGGGAATGATGAATTAACCCATCTGGCACAAACAATTAACTCAATGTTATACGCCTTAGAGTCTTCTGCTAAAAACCTGGTAGCTGAACGAGAAAAGGCAGAAAATCTCCTTCTGAATATTTTGCCAGCATCTATTGCTGAACGGCTGCAAAAAGACTCGGATACGATTGCCGATAGTTTTGAAGAAGCCACAGTTCTCTTCTCGGATATTGTGGACTTTACTCGCCTATCAGGAGAAATCTCACCCACCGAACTGGTGAATCTGTTAAATGAAATTTTCTCACGATTTGACCGTTTAGTGGAACAGCATGGCTTAGAAAAAATTAAAACTATTGGCGATTCCTATATGGTTGTCGGCGGATTACCCTTACCGCGTCGAGATCATGCTGAAGCTGTCGCTGAATTTGCCTTAGATATGCAACAGGAAATTGATGCCGTGAATGCCCAACAAGGGCAAGCTTTCAGGATGCGTATTGGTATTCATAGTGGTCCGGTGGTGGCTGGGGTGATTGGGTTGAAAAAGTTTATTTATGACCTGTGGGGCGATACCGTTAATACGGCGAGTCGCATGGAATCCCATGGTCTTCCCGGTTATATTCAGGTTTCTGATGCCACTTATGAACATTTAAAGGATAAATACGTTTTTCAAGAACGCGGTTCAATTTCCGTCAAAGGTAAGGGAGAGATGACCACCTACTTTCTCAAAGAGCGTAAGACAACAAAAATCGGATAAGTCGGTTGAGTCGAAGCATGAAAACCAACTGTAGAGGCGGGTTTAGCCATTTAATTGTGATACCTACCGATAGCCTTTCAACAAAACCCGCCCTTCATCAACCTTAAAGATGTCTAATAAATAACCACTGACCAATGACATAAACGAATGACCAAATTAATCAGCCATCAACAACCAAAATCCGGTATATGTCATTCCCGAATCATCCGGTTGCACTAACAAAAAATGCAACCCCTGACTCGTTTGCTTGCGTTGTTCATACAACCTCGCCGCCGCCGCTACCTCTTCATCTTCAAAGGTTGCCATTACCCAGCGTTCCACTAATCCCGCCTCTAAAATTAACCCATCCGGCGCACCTGGGATATAGTTAAGGGCTACAGGTTGCACCGCTTGCAGCCAACGTGCCAATGGCATCGATTGACGCCCCCCATCAATCACGACTCCGGGAACAGCTACGGTTGAGGCTAAACCGAACTGAAGAGGTAAGAGTTGATTGGGCATCTGTAAAATCGGAATCGGGCGTGGGGCAAACCCTTCCTCAATATCCCCTGCGGGAATACTAGCAAATCGCCAGCGATCGCCCCAGAGATTTTCGGGTAAGGGTACAGGTGGTGGTTTGTCCAAGCTAAGGGGGTTATACGCTTCTCCAGTGTAATTCTCCTGTTGTGGATACTCTAACGTTCTTTCCTGTAACCGTTGCTTCAGGGCGGGAGTGCGTCGTGTGGCTTCTACCTTCACTCCCAATTGTTCTCCCACCTCCTGGAACAAATTCAGCGACTGGGGGCGAAACACTTGAATCGCATCCGGTAATCCTGTATTCGCCGCCGCGACTTGCACCTGTGATACCAACCAATCACGAGTTACCTCTGGCTGAGGACAGAATGATTCATAGATAACATTGCCTGTAGGGTCACAAATTAACAATTCCCACAAGACTTGTCCCGTTTCATCTCGCAGAGGACGTCGATAAAAATCTGCTTGCCAAACATTCATGGATAAACACGATTTCTTTTAATGTCCTTATGATAGGACGGGTCTTCCGTACTTGGAGTGCTAAGTTATTAGTTTTAATTGCCAAGGCTATTGCTGTACAAGGATTAGCGATCGCAAACGACATTGGGATTGAGCGTCCCACTCCGTTAGGGGCGCGATCGCTGAAATGGACTTGTTGGAGAGCTATCGCACGGCTAAATTCATGGGTAGAAGAGGGCGATGAACAGGAGTAAAAAGAAACGTTAGGGTAAGAAAGATATGAAATAAATCCTGGTCATTGATTAGTCCAAAGGT
>CAZNNK010000601.1:0-4687 GCA_964574085.1 uncultured Coleofasciculus sp. | reverse complement strand
CGAGCGTCGCTATAATTTCGTAGCTGGATACGATCACATCACTGAAACGATTGTTTCTCTTTTTAACCCGCGTCAGCAACAATGGTCTGACCATTGTATCTGGAGTGCGGATGGGAAAGAAATCCTAGGAACAACCCCGATTGGTCGAGCAACGTGCGATCGTAATGCCTTTGACTATTAAATAAAATAAGAAAAGACTCAATTATCACCGCACTCCGCGCACAAAACCATGGCAATCACCACTACCGAGTACAAATACATTCAACTTGATTGGTGCGTTACGGCGATCGCACTCCTTAAGCAACCTGAATTTAGCATCATTTCGATGCAATCTGAACAACTGAACCCCCCATCCAGCCGGAAAAGATGCCAAAATTCCTCTAAAGTGAGACGCTTGTTGGTCAATGCCTCTCTAAGATAGGGAGTAAAGTGGAAAAGACTACCATGCCAGGATTGGTATCAGGGCTTCTTAACGATGTACCCTCGCTTACCAACAGCGTGACCGATAAGGAGGAAAGAATATGGCAGATGTCGAGCGGTCTTTAGTGGAAGAGCATTCTCTGGATCGGGATTGTACCACGCTATCCCGTCACGTTCTGCAACAACTGAAGAGTTTTAGTGCTGACGCCCAAGATCTCAGTGCCTTAATGAATCGTATAGCCTTAGCCGCCAAAATTATTTCCCGACGGTTGAGTCGCGCTGATTTGGTCGAAGGTGCGTTGGGATTTACCGGGAATGTGAATGTGCAGGGCGAATCCGTCAAAAAGATGGATGCTTATGCTAATGATGTATTTATCTCGGTGTTTAAACAAAGTGGACTCGTTTGCCGCTTGGCATCCGAGGAAATGGAAAAACCCTACTACATTCCCGAAAACTGCCCGATTGGTCGCTATTCCCTGATCTATGATCCGATTGACGGCTCCTCGAATGTTGATATTAACTTGAATATCGGCTCAATTTTTGCAATTCGTCGGCAACAAGGCGAAGATATTGACGGCGAAGCCACGGATCTGTTGCAGGATGGACACCAGCAAATCGCGGCTGGATACGTGATCTATGGACCGAGTACAATGCTGGTTTACTCCATTGGCACTGGGGTTCATGCGTTTACCCTTGATCCCAGCTTGGGTGAGTTTATTCTGTCCCAGGAAAACATGCAAGTGCCAGAACACGGACCGGTTTATAGTGTCAATGAAGGGAACTTCTGGCAGTGGGATGAATCGATTCGCGACTATATTCGCTACGTCCATCGCCATGAAGGGTATACGGCTCGCTATAGTGGAGCTTTAGTGGGAGACTTCCATCGCATCTTATGTCAAGGGGGCGTATTCATTTATCCCGGTACTGTGAAAAAACCAGAAGGGAAGTTGCGTCTACTCTATGAAACCGCACCCTTAGCCTTTTTAATTGAACAAGCTGGGGGTCGAGCCAGTACCGGTACCGAAAACCTGATGGACGTGGTACCGGAAAAACTCCATACGCGCACACCGTTGGTTATCGGGAGTAAAGAGGATGTGGCGTTAGTGGAGTCCTTTATTCAAGAACGAGCGCGAGAATCCAAAGAAGCTATGGCGTCTCGTTCTTAGCCTAGTATCAATCGTAACAAAGAATTCAAGGTTCCTTAACCCAGGGACATGACCTGGAATTCAGACCAATCGTAATCTATACCCTAAATTAGGAGTTTAAGCATGACAACAACAGCCAATAATCCTATCTTCCAAATCGAAAACAATTACGGTCAGAGTATCTGGATGGATAATCTCAGCCGTAGTATTATCGAATCCGGTGAACTGAAGCAGTTAATTGAAAGTCGCGGCGTTCACGGGATTACCTCCAATCCAGCAATTTTTGAAAAAGCGATCGCGGGGAATGCGATTTACGACGCTGATATCGAAGCGGGGATTAAGGCAAAAAAATCGGTGCAGGAGATTTATGAATCCCTTGTCTTTGAGGATATTCGTAACGCTTGTGATATTCTCAAACCGATTTATGAGCAAACGGATGGACTCGACGGTTACGTCAGCATCGAAGTCCCCCCCACGATCGCCAAAGATACCGAAAGTACGATTAATGAAGCCCGTCGGTATTACCAAGCGATTGGTCGGGAGAACGTGATGATTAAAATTCCCGGAACTCCTGAAGGTTTACCAGCTTTTGAGCAAGTGATTAGTGAAGGGATTAACGTCAATGTTACCTTACTCTTCTCCGTACAAAGTTACGTGGACACCGCTTGGGCGTATGTCCGAGGCTTAGAAAAACGGGCAGAAAAAGGAGAAGATATTAGCAAGCTAGCCTCCGTTGCCAGTTTCTTCCTCAGCCGGATTGATAGTAAAATTGATAATCGCATTGACGAAAAACTCGAAGCTGGGGTTGACCGGATCGAGAAAGACGCAAAACTAAAAGACGTGAAAGGCAAAGTCGCGATCGCCAATGCCAAAATCGCTTATCAGAAGTTCAAAGAGATTATTCAAAGCGATCGCTGGAAAGCCTTATCTGCTAAAGGTGCAAATGTACAACGCCTCCTGTGGGCAAGTACCAGCACCAAAAATCCCGACTACAGCGATGTCATGTACGTCGATGAGTTGATTGGTCCCAATACCGTCAACACCCTACCACCGAGTACCATCGAAGCCTGTGCCGATCACTGTTCTCCGGAAAATCGGATTGAAACCGGGGTTCAAGAAGCCTATCAGTTAATGGAAAACCTCAAAGATCCCGATATCGCGATCAATCTGGATCAAGTCATGGATGAACTGCTTGAGGAAGGTATTGACAAATTTGTCAAGCCCTTTGAGTCCTTAATGTCCTCCCTGGATAACAAGGTCAAACAATTGGCAACGGTATAGCGATACCCTAAGGCGTGAGGTATCCCTTACTGTAGGGTCACCATCCTTGCGCCCTTACCGGGGTAGCGCATGAAACGGGACATTGCCAATGAACCGTGTAAATCATTAACCCATGGTATAAACTTGGTCGGGGCGGGTTGAGTCACATCCGGGTGAGGTCTAACGAGATATAGTAAAACCCGCCCCTACACACTCAAAACCCAAGACGCGCCATGGCGCGTCTCTACACTCAACTCAAAACTCGAAATGGTGACATTTACAGAAAATCCCCTGCGCGTTGGTTTACAACAGGAACGGAGTCCAGAACCGCTGATTTTAGTGATTTTTGGCGCATCTGGAGACCTGACCCAACGCAAGCTAGTTCCCTCCCTGTATCAGCTTAAACGCCAACGACGACTTCCTTCAGAAATAACAGTTGTTGGGGTAGCCCGTCGCGAATGGAGTCATGACTATTTTCGCGAACAGATGCGGGAAGGGATTGAGGAGTTTTCTGACGGAATTCACTCTGAAGAACTGTGGAATGATTTTGCCGAAGGGCTATTCTATTGTCCCGGCAACATCGATAAACCGGAAAGCTATCAGAAATTGAAAGCATTTTTGGCAGAACTGGATGGTAAACGGGGAACCCGAGGAAATCGAGTATTCTACCTCGCCGTTGCGCCCAAATTTTTCCCTGAAGCCATCCGCCAACTGGGGACAGCCGGAATGCTGGATGATCCAATGAAGCATCGCCTGGTGATAGAAAAACCCTTTGGTCGAGATTTGAGTTCAGCGCAAATTCTCAACCGCGTCGTGCAGCAAGTGTGTCGTGAGGATCAGGTTTATCGCATTGATCACTACTTGGGCAAAGAAACCGTTCAGAACCTGTTAGTCTTCCGCTTTGCCAACGCCATCTTTGAACCCCTGTGGAATCGCCAGTTTGTCGATCACGTTCAGATTACCGTAGCCGAAACCGTGGGCGTTGAAGATCGAGCGGGTTACTATGAGACATCGGGTGCGCTGCGAGATATGGTGCAGAATCATTTGATGCAACTCTTTTGCTTAACCGCAATGGAACCACCCAATGCCCTAGATGCGGATAGTATCCGGACTGAAAAAGTAAAAGTCGTTCAGGCAACACATTTAGCCGATATTAATAACTTAGAATGTTCAGCGGTTCGGGGTCAGTACAAGGCAGGCTGGATGAAAGGAGAGCCAGTACCCGGATATCGAGAAGAAGAAGGCATTGATCCCAAGTCGATCACACCCACTTATGTGGCGATGAAACTCATGATCGATAACTGGCGTTGGCAAGGTGTTCCTTTCTACCTGCGGACTGGGAAGCGGTTACCAAAGAAAGTCAGTGAGATTTCGATTCAGTTTCGCGATGTTCCCTTACTGATTTTCCAATCCGCCGCCCAACAAACCAGTCCCAATGTACTGACGATGCGGATTCAACCTAATGAAGGCATTTCCCTGCGATTTGAGGCAAAAATGCCGGGTCCACAGCTTCGTACCCGCACCGTGGATATGGATTTTAGCTATGGCTCATCCTTTGGCATGGCGACATCCGATGCCTACAATCGATTATTACTCGATTGTATGTTGGGAGATCAAACGCTATTTACCCGCGCTGATGAAGTGGAAGAAGCATGGCGGGTGATCACCCCAGCCCTATCCGCCTGGGAAGCACCCACTGATCCCGAAACCATTCCCCAATACGAAGCCGGAACGTGGGAACCCACAGAGGCGGAACACCTGATTAATCGGGATGGACGACGCTGGCGTAGACCCTAGTTGGGGAGCAGGGGGAGATGGGGAAGATGGGGAAGATGGGGAAGATGGGGAAGATGGGGAAGATG
>CAZNNK010000600.1:0-4690 GCA_964574085.1 uncultured Coleofasciculus sp. | reverse complement strand
CACCAGCACCCTACCCCCCACAAGACTTATTCAGCAGACCCTAATTAGGCGCTGGTAAATTTCGTCCAATAGCGGTCATAGACGGATTCAACCTCTCCTAACGGTTCCAGATTTTCGCACCGTTCCAGGGCTTCTTCTGGAGGAAATAGACTGGTATCATTTTTCAGGTCAGGCGGTAAGAGATTATAGGCAGCTTTATTGGGCGTGGCAAAACTGAGGCGTTCCACGATGCGTGCGGCGACATCCGGCTGTAACATAAAATTAATCCAAGCATAAGCGCCCTCGACATTGGGAGCGGTTTTGGGAATGGCTAGGGTATCAATCCACAGGGAGGAACCACTTTCGGGAAGCACATAGCGTAAATCTTCATTTTCTGGCATGATTTCCGTGGCATCGGACGAATAACACATGGCAATCTTCAAATCTCCACTGAGAATCTGGGGACGCCAAGCATCAGACGTAAACGACGCGATCGCAGGTTTTAAGTCCATCAGGGCTTGATAGGCGGCTTGAATATGGTCTACGTTGGTGGAATTGTAAGAATACCCCAACTTTTTCAACGCCGCACCCATAACTTCTCGCACATCATTAACCAAGGTCATCCGTTTTGCCAATTGCTGTTGATACACCCACAGATAATCCCAATCCTCTGGCGGGGGTTGGACTTGCTGGGTATTGTAAACCAAGCCGGTAGTTCCCCAACTGACGGGAACAGAATGGCGATTCCCTGGATCATAGTCGGCTTGCTGAAACCGGGGAAACAACCGATACATCCCCTCGATACGGGGTTGGTCGAGTTCTAGCAACATCCCCATATTAATCATCTTTTGCACCATATACTCTGAAGGGTAAATGATGCTGTAAGCGCCCCCACCACCCGCCTGTAGTCGAGCCAGCATCGCTTCATTAGAATCAAAGACATCCGCGATCGCTCTGATCCCGGTTTCTTGCTCAAAGCGGTCTAACAAATCTTGGTCAGTATAGCCAGCCCAGGTGTAAATGTATAACAGATTGGCATCATCTTGACTCCCCGCCGCCGGACGCACATTCGCCAGTCTCCAGCCACACCCTGATAGCGCTAGCCAGGGTAAGGTTGAAGCCGCCGCTTGTAAAAACTGACGGCGGTTTGGTCGTTTTCGGGATCTTGGCTGATTAGTCATTGGTCATTGTTCATTGTTCATTGTTCATGGTTGATGGTTCATTGGTCATTGCTCAAACATCAATACCATCCTTTTGCCCAATCCATTGACAAAGGACAAATGACAAAGGACGAATAACAACTTTAGCAATAGCGAACCGATTGTTCGAGGGGCAAAGGTTCTCCAGTTTTGGCATCGGTGTTGTGACAGGCAAACATGATATTGGGGGGAAGTTTCTCAAATTCCAGATCAGTCCCTGTCCCTTGTAGGACATAGCCACGTAATTCTTTGATGGGTAACTGGGTAAATTCGTCAATATCCGGCGTAAACGAACGTAGGATCAACGAACCATGAGGTTGACATCCTCCCAAAAGTTTGGCGACAAAGAGTTCCTTGATATCCAAATCCGTTCCATACGTTACCTTATGTCCCTGACGATTCAGGTCAATGGCAAACGACTCGCCATCACTATTGAGGAACGTCGCGATCGCACTTGAGTTACAGTGCGACTCCAATTCCGCTAAAAACAACCGTACTCCTGATTGTGCCATGGTGGTTACTCCTCTAACGCGATACAATCGGTTGCTGCCCAACGGGCGTACACTGAGGTATGAGGTTCGGGTAGCTTGTTCATGGTATTATTCGGCAGCATCACCGTCAGGCGATCGCCCGATAGGAGTTCCACGACCAAGTGAACGTGAGTTCCCAGATACATGACATGTTTCAGATGACCTTCAAAACAGTTCACCGTTGAGTTCGGTGGTGAAAGGCTCAAGCGAATTTTCTCCGGACGCACGCTAACCACCATTTCCTTGGAGTTACTCACCCATTCTTGGGCATCAGGGGACTGCACAACCATCTCTAAGCCGCTGGATGTGATAATTTGTAGCATAGAGGCATCGGCAGCGTGTAAACGACCCTTAAACAGATTCGTATCACCAATAAAATCCGCCACAAAGGGCGTGCGGGGGCGTTCATAGATTTCCGTGGGGTTGCCCACTTGTTCGATTTTCCCCCCTTCCATCACGGCAATCCGATCAGACAGACTCAAGGCTTCCTCTTGATCATGAGTCACCATAATGAATGTTAACCCCAACTCCTGATGCAAGTTAGAGAGTTCCACCTGCATTTCTTTGCGAAGCTTAAAATCTAACGCACCCAAGGGTTCATCCAACAATAGAACCGTAGGACGATTCACCAAAGCGCGTGCTAATGCGACTCGTTGTTGTTGTCCGCCAGACAGTTGAGCCGGAAATCGATTGCTATAGGTGTCCATTTTCACCTGTTTGAGGGCTTGTTTGACTCGCTCCTCAACGTCTGTCCCCTTGAGCTTTTTCAGTCGCAACCCGAAGGCGACATTTTCGGCAACGGTCAGGTGATTGAATAAAGCATAACTTTGAAATACTGTATTGACAGGTCGGCGGTGAGGTGGTATGTGATTCATCGATTTCCCTTGAATCAAAACCTCACCTGCCGACGGAGACTCAAATCCTGCCACTAAGCGCAGGGTAGTCGTTTTACCGCAACCCGATGGACCGAGAATGCTGAAAAATTCTCCCCGTCGGATCTTCAGGTCAATTCCCCGAACCGCTGTCTCGCCATTGAAAACCTTGAAAACCTTGCGGAGTTCAACATCAAGTTCAGCCGTAGTATCCGGAGCGCGTTGGTCTTTAACGGAAGGTTGAGACATAATAATTCATTCACTAGCGCAAAGTCGCCCTGATTTAATCAATGAAACCCGATCCAATGTGAATTCGTTAATCCTTATTTTTTATACTTGGGTCTATTTTATCTGTCTACTAATTCTGCGGGGTGGCTTCCCAGAATTAACCCGCTGAATGTTTCTCCCCGTCCAGACTTAGCCGGTTATAGCACTACGCACTCTAGTTAGGACAAATGCAAAAAACATCAAATCGCTCAATCCCTTGTCAGGTAAGCGTTTTTCTTCACTATTGCCCATTGCCCATTGCCCATTGCCCATTGCCCAGCGCGTAGCGCTATACATCGGGAGCAGGGTTCCCCGACTCCATGAACCTGCATGCTATTGGTCAGACCGGGGCGTCGGAGTGCATCTGCCTCTGGATGCGCTATTATTTCACCTTATGCGACGGGGTTCACCCCCTCAATTCTGGAGAGATCAGCCACTCCTGTGAAAAAAGCGTCACAATCAACACTAGACTAAGTACAAATTACTGAAGAGAGTTGAGAAGCTGTTTACTATGACCGTGATTCAGCCCTATTCCGGAGGTCGCCAAACAACACCCCGTACCGTTGGACGAAATTACCAATCGGTCATTGTCATGCTGATTGTCAGTCTGTTCCTAGTCGGAGCCATGGGGTCTCGTCTGGCGTACTTACAGTTGCTTCAGGGAGAACGTAACCGACAACTGGCTGAAAATAACCGGATTCGGTTAGTACCAAAGCAGCCCGTGCGGGGCAATATTTTCGACCGCAAGGGCAAGGTGCTAGCCAGCTCTCGCTTATCTCATTCGGTGTTCTTGTGGCCCGTGGCACAGAAAAAAGCTGAATGGCCCCAAACCCGCCAACGTTTATCCCAACTGTTAGATATTCCCGAAGATGAGATTCAACAACGGGTCGAACGGGCTGGCTTTGATTCACCCTCGCTGATCCGCATTGAACGGGGGCTTTCACCTGCCCAAATCACCGCTCTACAGGAGTATAGCCATCAACTCGATGGCATCGAGGTGGATATTGAAGCCGTTAGGGACTATCCCAATGGGGATTTAGCCGCTCACGTTTTGGGATATACCGGGGAACTGAATGATCGAGAACTCGCCCAACGTCGCGCCGAAGGGTATCGCATGGGCGATGTGGCGGGGAAGATGGGGGTTGAAGAAGCCTTTGAACCCACCCTGCGAGGAGAATGGGGGGGTCAGCAAGTGGAGGTTGATGGTGCAGGTCAAGTGCTGCGGATTCTAGGTGAGAAGGAGGCAAAATCAGGTAAAGATATTCAAATTACCCTAGATTTAAAGACCCAGAAAGCCGCCGAAGCCGCATTGGGTAATCAAAAGGGGGCGATTGTCGCCCTTGATCCCAGAAATGGAGCGGTTTTAGCCATGGTTAGCCGTCCCACATTCGATCCCAATATTTTCTCCAGCCGGATTACCCCAGATATGTGGAAGCAATTGCAAGGGAAAGGAAATCCTTTTGTGAATCGGGCGATGCGCGGATTTCCCCCGGCGAGTACGTTTAAGGTGGTGACCCAAACAGCAGGTATGGAGTCTGGGAAATTTGGACCGGGTACCGTATTGCCAACCTTTGCCGCCCTAAATGTTGGCGGTACCGCCTTTGGCGAATGGAACCGTGCCGGTTTTGGTCCATTGGGATACCAGCAAGCGATGGCGTGGAGTAGTAATACGTTTCATGGTCAAATTGGCAAGGGGGTAGGTGGACCGACGCTGATTAAATGGGCAAGGAACTATGGATTTGGTCAACCCACGGGCATTGAGTTGTCTGAAGAAGCGGCGGGTTTGATTGCCGATGATACTTGGAAACGGGAGCGCTTTAACTGGGAATGGACGGTTGGGGAT
>CAZNNK010000599.1:0-4690 GCA_964574085.1 uncultured Coleofasciculus sp. | reverse complement strand
GGGGAAGATGGGGAAGATGGGGAAGATGGGGGAGATGGGGGAGATGAGGGAGATGAGGGAGGTGGGGGAGCAAGAGGAAACCTATAAGTCATGGAACTCGCTCTTGACGAAAAAAGTCTGATGTGTATGAGGACATCGGATCAAACCCGGTTGGGTATTGTACCTTAATCCTGAGCGCCAGTAGACTTTGCCTATCAACAAGGAGACCACGATTGGGTATGATGAGAAAAGTTGTTGCAAAACGCAACATAATCGCCAATTCGATGATTCATACCTCTGGGAGATATTCAAGATGCTGACGCTCAAGATTGTCGTCTATATCGTTGTTAGTATTTTCGTTGCCTTATTCGTGTTTGGCTTCCTGTCAAACGATCCGGCTCGTAACCCCAAGCGACGGGATTTGGAGTAAATTATACTTTGCTTCATCCCTGAGTTTTCCAAAGGGGCGAGGCGTATCTCGCCCCGCTGTGATTAGGAGCAGTAAGGCGGTACGCTTCGGATTTGTTCCTTCGACCGTTATTGTTGAAAAATGCCCCAACCCGTTCAGCCGCCTGAAACTCCTGCCATTATTCAATCGTTAACGACTGAGGACGGGGTTGCTCCCCGTTCGTCCTCACCTCTAAGTTCAGTACCGACTCGCCTCCCCCAGCAAACGCCAAAGGGATTGGCGACACCCACCCCACCGGAAACGTTAGCGCCGGAATTTTCTGATCAGATAACACCCTCACAGGCTGCCCAGTTGGGACTACCGATTTCTACTCGTTATTCTGCCCCAGAGAACCAAGACGCCGAGGCGTCGGAGAGCAAAGATGCCAGGACAAGTGTAGCGGATGAGAATGTACCGTTAAGTCACACTGGAGACTCCCGCGATCGCACGCCGCCACCCCCGATATCAAGTCCGGTAGAATCCTTACAGTTAGGTGGAAACAAGCCAGAGGGCAGAAGCCAGAGGACAGAAGGAAATGAGCAAGAATGCCAGGTAGCAAGACCTGATGGCTGTTTAGACAGACAGGCGAGAACACCCGCTCACAGCTTAATCCATCCGGCGAATCCACCTCAGCAAACGTTTGTCACCCCCTGCGAACCAACAACAGAACAGAGGAATTCTCTAGAGACGTGCCATGGCACGTCTGAGAACAGGCTAGCAGAGGAGATGGGAACGGCGGCGGATTTGCTGCCCTGCTGCACGAGTCAACCGGAAAATATCCAGTTTGACCCAATCTCAACGACGCTAACAGACCAAAAAAAGGGAGCAGGGATTCAGAAGGCAGAAGGCAGAAGGCAGAGGGCAGAAGGGATTGATGCCAATGCTTTCAGCAGGAGCGTAACCTCTGAGACAACGAATGCGAACCCGGTAGGTTTCTCTGCTGTAACCTTGGAACTCTCAAATGTCGAACGTATCATCACTCAAGAACGGGGAGGTGAGATCAGAGAGTTTGAATTTACACCTCCCCCATCCGATCCCCCAGCATTACCAAACCCAAGGATAGTCCCTGCACCGGATCTGCATCAGCGACAGCCGCGATCGCAAACCTCTGAGCCAACCCCTGATCCGTCAGCCTCAGAAACCCCTGACTCTGCGGCTCCAGGTCCGATCACAGGGGTGCTAGAACTGACCGCTGATCAACAGGAATATAATCAACAACGACAGGTGATTACCGCCCAAGGGGATGTCCTGTTGCGGTTTCGCGGCGCTCTGCTAGAAGCCGATCGCGTCCAGGTTAACCTACCGAATCGGATTTTGGTGGCTGAGGATAATGTCGCCTTGACACGAGGGGAACAAGTGTTACGAGGCGAACGCTTTGAGTATTCCTTTGTCCAGGATAGCGGTGTGATTTTTGATGCCAGTGGAGAATTATACGTCCCCACATCAGGTACAGATTTGACAATCTTGCCCTCTCCGGCTGATCCCAATGCTCCCGAAGAACAACGACCCATTAGCGATCGCGTTCTCAGCAATCAACCCCTGCAAGACATAACCAATCCTGGCTTTTACTCCTTCTTTATCGGCGGCGGCTTTGGTACAACCACTACGGGAAATTTGTCGAATGTCATTTCGGGTGCGCCCCAGGCGACAGGAACCATCAACCGATTTCGTTATGAAGCTGATCGCATTGACTTTGAAGGGTCAGAAGCGATCGGTCAAAATGTGCGGATCACCAATGACCCCTTTTCTCCCCCTGAACTAGAATTGCGAGCAGACACGGCTCGATTTCGCCGGATTTCGCCCTTAGTGGATGAAATCGTTGCCACTCGCCCACGACTGGTATTCGATCAAGGGTTATCCGTACCCACATTTCGGAATCGGGTGGTAATTGATCGTCGGGAACGGGAACCCGGTTTAATTCAGTTTGGCTTCGATGATGATGATCGCGGCGGTTTATTTATTGAGCGATCGTTTAACATTGTCAATACTCCAGGGGTACGATTTAAAGTCACCCCCCAATACTTTCTCCAGAGAGCCGTCCTTGGTGAAAGAAACCCCAATACCCCAGACAAAGATGATGATGGTCTTTTAAACCCCTCCTCCTTCGGTCTCAAAGCCCGACTAGATGCCACCTTTACCCCCCGAACCACCCTACGGGCTTCAGCCACCTTCACCAGCCTTGATCCCGATGAATTGGACGAAGAACTCAGAGCCAGTGTGCGACTCCAACAGGTTATTGGTACAGGTTTACCGCATAACTTGAATCTGGAATATAGCTTTCGCGATCGCCTGTTTAATGGTTCCTTGGGCTTTCAAACCGTGCAGCAGAGTCTGGGAGCGGTAATTACATCCCCAGTAATTCGCTTAGGGGACACAGGGATCAATCTCACCTATCAAGCCGGTATTCAGGCAATTAACGCTAGGACAGATAGACAAGACTTGCTACCCCCTCCTCCACGAGAGAATAATCGGATTGATCTAACGCGCTATCAAGCCAGTGCTACACTAAGCCGAAGTTTCACACTCTGGCGAGGTGAGGCTTTGCCCTTAACCCCCACCGAAGGATTACGATATACACCCAGACCTGTGGTTCCTTTTTTGGCAGTGCGGGGAGTAGTCACCGGGGTGGCTAGCGCCTATAGTAGTGGCGATACCCAGGAATCTCTCAGTGGTACAGTTGGGCTTGTGGGTCAGCTTGGGCATTTTTCCCGACCCTATCTCGACTACACTCGATTTAACCTCAGCTATACTCAGGTTGCACGGGGTAACTTATCCCCATTTCGGTTTGACCGAGTGGCTGATAGAATTGTGCTTTCTGCTGGCATCACCCAACAAATCTACGGTCCGTTTCTGGCTGGTTTTCAGACTTCTTACAATTTGGATACGGGTGAGGAAATCAGTACAGATTTATTTTTGGAGTACAGCCGTCGCACCTACAGTCTTCTCCTGCGCTACAACCCAGTTCAGGAGTTAGGATCGATTAGCTTCCGGATTAATGATTTTAATTGGACAGGGAATCCGGGACTGTTTGATGGTTCTGCCATTCGCCCAGTTGTGCAGGGAGTAACTCGGTAAAAGTCATTTGTCATACTCGCTTCGCGAGAAGCAAGCTACGTCATTGGTCATTTATCCTTTGTTAGGCAATAGGAAGATGAGGGAATATTCGAGACGCGATCACCGTCTATCTAGGACTTGCTGCATTAGTGTAGAAGGTATGCCAGACAAGGATCTTCTGTGGGCATCATTTATTAGTGGCACGATTACGTCCTTCTAATGTAGACCCAGCCGAAGGAGCATTGGAAGAACTACAGAGAATCATTAGTTTAATTCGAGAGAAATGGCATAATACGCAGATAATAGTGCGAGGCGATAGTGCTTATGCTCGTGAAGAAATTATGAATTTTTGTGAAGATAAGGAAGGCGTAAATTATGTGATAGCGATTTCTCAACTTTATACTAAACAATATTGTCCGAGAGGGGAAATGGAAAATCGGATTAAAGAACAACAGTTAGACTTATTTGCTGACCGAACTTCCACTCAGACCTTTCAAAGTAATCAACTCCGCCTGTGGTTATCTTCAATAGCTTATGTTTTGATACAAGCCTTTCGTTATCACGGTTTGAGAAAAACTCCTTTGTCCAAATGGAGTTTTTATATTCTTCTTTAAAAAGCTCAACTTTTAAGCGGCAAATTGACTTATAGAATTAGTTGGTGAGAAATGCGGGTATTGCACCATTCATCGCTAATGAATGTCTTGCCAACTGCCAAAAATAAAACCCTCTGCTGATAATTCCCGGCATAACACCCCCTGCAAAAAGCCGTATTTTTACTGTAATTATGATTAACCCAGAACCAACCGTTCAATCGCTTCCGTAAAACTACTGAATTCAGCGATGGACAATGTTAAGATTCTTGTTCGTTTGTAGTTGCGCTTTAGCGCTATCAACACCGCAGCGCAGACCATAAACCCTTTGAACAATACGACACCTCCCAATTTTGACCTTACATTAATTATCTTGGGGGAGCGTACACCAACTTATGCACTCTACCCTCAATATTTTTAGACAAGCCTGGAGGAAAGGGCGACCCGACCGTCTGTAGGGGCGGGTTTAGGGACTTTCGTTGTGTTATTGATGATAACGTTTATTCAAAACCCGCCCTGACTGACCAATGTGTAGGGGCAGGTTTGAAATAACGCAACAGCTAATATATCCCCCAGCTTCCCCAGCTCCCCCAGCTCCCCCAACCTGACAGGTGTAGGT
>CAZNNK010000598.1:2034-4694 GCA_964574085.1 uncultured Coleofasciculus sp. | reverse complement strand
GTCCTCCGACGCGCCAATTCTGGAGATCAGGGCGCGATTTTCCGATTGGTACTGGGGGCAAAACTTGATCCGACGCAGTTACGATGGCAACAGTTCTGGGTGATTGAATGCGAGGGACAGGTGGTAGCATGTGGGCAGTTACGCCAATTTGCTGACGCCCAGGAGTTAGGGAGTTTAGTTGTCGCCCCCCGATGGCGCGATCGCGGTTTGGGAACGTTGCTGACGCAGCATCTGATTCACCAAGCCAGCCACCCCCTGTATCTGGAATGCTTAGGAACACGCCTCGCCCAGTTCTACAGGCGCTTTGGCTTTGTGCCAGTATCCTGGCAAGAGTTGCCGCGATCGCTTAAATTTAAGTTTGGCTTATCTCACTTCGCCAAAATTATCTTCCGAATACCTGTAGAAATTATGACTCTATCCTCTCACTGAATAAATATCTAGACATAAATTTTGTTAGTTAATTGACTTAAATATCCTAATCATACATCCTGTTTCTGGCATATAATTGCTAGTTCTAGATATAGACATCAAATGTAACCTATAATACAAAAATACTGTAATATTGAAATTATTTCTTATGTAAAGAATAATAGATGAGATTAACTTTACAAATATAAATGAGTATAGTCCTAGCAATACTCCTACAGATAGAGGAAACATTCCTTTATTAGTCGTTTAATAGTCACAGTTGTTTCATTTCCTACAGGGTTTCCAATTTATGAAATTTAGCTACTCACCGTGGCTGGCTGCATTAACGGTTGCTACTACTGCCGCTACCGTAACGATGGTCAATGTATCTCCGGCTACAGCCGCTTTAATCAAATATGATCTACAAATCGATGGTATAAACGTTGACCTGCCAGAGTATGGTGGTTCAGCACCAATAGAGGTAAGGACAGGTTTCTTCACAATAGACACTTCAATGGATGTAATTGAGTCAGTTGATCTAAGGCTGGTAAATATTAGATTTGATCAGGGGGAATTTGTAACTGCTGATTCCCAAACCAATATTCTTTTCAGCAATTCTGCACAGCCGAGTCAGAATCTAACTCTATTTGACGTAGCGCCACTTCCGCAGGAGATGGGCGGTATGTTAACCGGAGACGCAACTTTTATAAATGGTAATTTCAATAACTCTGAATTATCCTACGAAATGACTGCATTTGCGTCTGTTCCTGAACCCTTAACAATCCTGGGTTCAGCCGCCGCATTAGGTTTTGGAGTCGTACTCAAGCAAGAACACTCAAGAAAGAAGAATAAAGTCAACGAATAAGGACGAAACTAAAGCCAGTTGAGTTCCCTCCCCTTGGCAAGGGGAGGGTTAGGGACTAACAGGTGTAGGTTTTTTATTTTAGGGTGGAGACAAGACAAGGAGGACAAGGAAGGAAAGAAGACAAGGGGGGAAAACCGTACAGAATTTGGTTCGGTCAAACTAACTTCTAAAAGCAGAAACGCCCTATTTTTCGTTCTCACTCTTCCTTGTCTACTGGTCTACCTGTCTTCCTTGTCTTACCTGAACCGCAATCTTAAAAAACCTACCCTTGTGAGAGGGTTAGGGAGGGGTCTGTCTCAAGGTATTGGAGATTGTTGAGAAGTTGACGCAGATGTCAGCTTTGCGTCCCTACAGTATATGAGCATATAAATCAGATAAGGCTCCCCCGTAATGCCTCTAATTCTTCTCGTAAGGATAAAGGATTATATCGTAACCCAAACGCCTTGGAACTATCTAAGGAAACATCTGGAGGTCTTGGCGCTGCCATTTTTACCTCAGCTTGTCTACAAGAGTTTAATCTAGTCTTGGGTAATCGTAACACATCAATCAGCAGACACCCAAATTCGTAACGTGATATCCGCTCTTTTCCTCCCAGATGCAGGAAGCCTTGAACGTTATCGAGGGCGAACAATAACCCTTTAGCGGCGGTGGTTCCACTCACAGGTGTGCGAAATTCATCAACAAATAATTTTAACTCCTTTCCCGCTTGTAACGTTTCAATAAATGGCTGAATAAAGCTGATTGCCGTTGGTGTCGCCTGACCAAACATTAAAGGCATTCGACAAATTGCTGTCTGAGGATAACGGGTTAACATCAGATTTTCAGCCCTAACTTTTTGCTCTCCGTAATAACTAATTGGCGAAACCGGATCAGTTTCCCGATAGGGTGGATTTAAACCATTGAATACTAAGTCAGTAGATGTAAATACACAAGGAATAGCATAATCCGCACAAAGTCCCGCAATATCGCCAGATGCCCTAACATTGATCATTTCCGTTTCCTGGGGATGCAGTTGGCAAAAATTGGGGCTAGATTGAGCCGCCGTATGAATAACCGCGTCGGGTTGAATGTCTTGGAAAATCTGTTTGAGTTCCGGGAAATTGGTTAAATCAACATTTAGTATATTTATCCCTGGACTATTGACAGACTTAGAAAAGCAAGTGCCATAGACATTCCATTCTCCTTTAGACAACTGGCAAATATGCCATCCCAAAAAACCACTAGCGCCTGTAACCAATAACGTTTTCATGTGATTAGATTGACTTATTTATACATCTTACCCTTGTAAATAAGAGCGGGTTTTGTTGTTCAGCTATTGGTATACAAGCAAGGGCGGGTTTTGTTGTTCAGCTATTGGTATACAAGCAAGGGCGGGTTTTGTTGTTCA
>CAZNNK010000598.1:0-1934 GCA_964574085.1 uncultured Coleofasciculus sp. | reverse complement strand
GCTATTGGTATACAAGCTAGCTTTAGTGGCTAAACCCGCCCCTACAGTGGCTAAACCCGCCCCTACAATTGATCCTTCGACTACGCTCATTTTTCCTGTAGATATATCATGTCTGCCGAAATAACCGTAATATCCTTCTTCCTTGCAACTTTCCTCCTTCCCTTCTGCCTTCTGCCTTGTCTCCACCTAAATGTGAGTATTCAACCGGACATAATAATATTCAAATGTAACCTCCCATCACTCACAGGTCAACACCTCATTAACAGGGGCAAAACCTTCAGGGTCATCATACCCGACTAACTCAGAATAGTAATTCTTGTTTTGCAGGAGAATAACCCGCGCCGTATCCAAGGGAGTATCATGAAACGTAAGTTCCCGTTTCGTTGTTAAGGTAATATTTTCATCAACAGTTGAGGGAAACTGTTCATACGTAACAATTGTACTTCCCTCGTCTTCTGTCAGAGTAATATATGCTCTCATTCCCAAAGGATTGGGTTTACCCGAATCAGGATTATATTGGCAGACTCTACCACGGCTAGAAGCCGCACAACTCAATGGGAAAACACATAAAACCAGAGCAATGATCAGCTTCGATGAATTTATTTTCATAATAAATAACTGAAACAACGACATTTTATAGGTAGTATTTTCACCCATCCATCAATTGAATCAAGTCATAATCCATCCTCTTCCATTTCTTTCATTTCTTGTAAAGACTGCCAACCTGGTTGCCATAGAGAACGGTCTTTAAGCTGTTTAGCATTCAACCAAAAGCGAACAGTAGGGTCACAAGATGCCACCATTTCAGCAAAAACCCATTTACCCTGATTTTTGCGGTTGACTACTTGAAAATGTCGCCAACCCCAGGTTTGTTGCGTCGCTGTCCATTTGGAACCAACCAGATAGGGAAATTTTTGTTTTGCCATTAATAATTGGGAACGTATTGACCCTTCACGACTTTCGGCGGCGGTGTGTAGGGGCGGGTTTCACTATTATCGTTTCTTACTTAACCCAAAGGTAACTAAACCCGCCCCGATCAACTGTTGAATTAATTCCCTCATCTTCCCATCTCCCAGACGTGCCATGGCACGTCTCTACATTGCTCCCTCATCTTCCCCATCTTCCCCATCTTCCCCATCTTCCCCATTCCTTATCCCTTACGCTGAGACAACAGGCGTGCCGCGATGATTCCACCAATAAAGCCAAATAAATGCCCTTCCCAGGATACACCAGGAACCGTTGGTAAAATCCCCCAAATTGCGCCTCCATAGAGAAATCCCACGATCAGGGAAAGTAAAATAGAGGGAATATTGCGTTGAAAATAGCCGCGCAATAGCAGAAAACCGAGATAGCCAAAAACTAGACCGCTAGCACCGATGTGAACACCGGGAGAACCAATTAGCCAAACCCCTAAACCGCTAACAACCATGGTGATGGCGGTGACAATAAAAAAGTCGCTGGTTTCTTGTAACATGACAAACCAGCCTAGGGTGAGAAAGGGGATAGTATTGGCAATTAGGTGAGGTAAACCCCCATGGAGAAACGGGGCAAATAGGATACCCCTTAACCCAATGATTGTCCGGGGGAAAATACCATAACCGTCGAGTGCGCTTTGGAAGATAATTAAATCAATGAGTTCCAAACCCCACATCGCCGCGACGAGTCCGCCTAAAATGGTAGCCTGGGTTTTGACTTCACGGGCAAGGGCTTGGGTTTCCTGACGGACAAGTTTTCGGGTTTCCCGGTTACTCATAGCTTGACCCTCTGAGATAAATTGTTGAGTATTAATGGTTCTAGGGTAGCAATTTCTGTGACATCCTCTGATAGCCATCCTAGGGAAGGGCGAGTTTTGTTGTTCCGTTATTGGTGAGAAGGGCGGGTTTTGTTGTTCCGTTATTGGTGAGAAGGGCGGGTTTTGTTGTTCCGTTATTGGT
>CAZNNK010000597.1:0-4696 GCA_964574085.1 uncultured Coleofasciculus sp. | reverse complement strand
ACCTATCCGTGTCATCAGTGTCACTTACTTCTGCACACCCTCCTCAATCTCTGCTAATCAATCAGTAAAATCTGTGTTTAAGACAAAGAGTAGAAAACGCTTTCTGATATGCTTAATTATAATGGGAAAATATGCCTGCATATAACCTCTTGCTCAAGCCTTTCAAACTCAGATAATTAAAGATGCGATCGCATAAATTGCCTGTTGATTGTATTCCCTCTAGATTTGACAATTAAACCCAAATACTGACAAAACCAATTAACTCGTAGAGGCGGGTTTTACCGTTATATTTTGCGAGAAATCCTTCAGGTCAATAAACCCGCCCTGAACCCAACTGTTGACTTGTATTATCCAGTTGGTTTGGCTTCTAGGTAAGTTGGTCGAGTGACGTTAATTCTCTTCGATGTAACTTTTTAAGCTAAAGCCCTTACTACGAACGGCGAATGGCGAACTACTTCGCTTTCCAAGAACCGCCTTCACAGTCCAGTAACCGCTCAAGAATCGCGATGGTTTCCTGATTCTGAGAACGGCGAATTTTCTCTTCCATGGCAATATAAATCAGTTCCCTGGACAATCGAGTTAAATAGGTATTCGTTAACTCATCAAATTCTTTAGTTTCTCTGAATTGTTTCACATTCTCGATAAAGGATTTCTCCGGATTAAATTCAAATATATTTACCCAAGACTCGACAACGTAACGTCGTTCCGGACGAGCCATCGTGAGCAATTCTATTAAGGAACGTCCAAAAACCTCTGTGATATCCTGTGGCGAGGCAAACGTTTCTAACCAAACCTCTGACGTGGATATAGGTCTATCTAAACTCTTATCATCCACCTTAGCAAAAGCATGAGCTTCAGCATAGGAAACCGTCCCATCCTGATTGTAATCAGCCGAAGGAACAACTTTTCCGGTGCGATCAATTCCACTCAATCCAGCGAAAAAACTAGAACTATAGTCCCGATAATCAGCTTCATTCACTTCTGGTGTACACCCCACAGATGGGCGTTCTCTAACCGTGGCAAAGAAACCGCAACGACTCTGAAGCGCTATCGGATTATTCGGATCACCTGCTTCATAAATAAAATTGGCAAACGAACCGGAATAACACTGAGCCATCATTGCCACAAAAGATGTTTGCGGCGGCAATGTATCCAGCATACTCGCCAATTCTTGTACACTTAAGCTTTGCCGATGCCAAAGATTTAATACATTATTATCGGGATCAGCTGGATTGTAATCCCCGTGTCCAGTAAAATAGAAAAATATAGATGGATTTGTTTCCTGAGTAGCCAATTGTTCCATCCACTCTTGTAAATTGGTGAGAGATGCTGCGCCATCCAGGTGAGGAATTTCTGGGGCTTTGTACTGCTCTAATCCTTGCTCATCTAGATAGCGAATTGTGGTTTGATTAGTGTTGCCATTGGCAAAGAAAATAGAGGCAGATGCGGGATTATATCCCAGTTGTCGTAGCGTGCGTTGAAAATAGAGAATATTTTTTTCTAAGGCAATCTCATTGCTACAAGGCGAACTCCCTCCCCCAAACGCCAAAAAATTGGGCGTATCGGTAGGAGTTTGTGCCAAGGCTTGCTTCTGGGGTTTGATAGAAGCAGGACTCAATGCTTGAATTGGCATGAATTCTACCAAAATTAAGCTACAGGTGAAACTCAATAACAGTCGGTGTACCCTGGAAAAATAGTGCATGATTAGAGCCAAAATTAATTACTTTCAGTAGGTGGGACAATTAAAGTGAACGGTTGAGAACTCGATACCCTTGAGAAGCAAGCTATGTCATTTGTCATTTGTTATACTCGCTTTGCGAGAAACAAGCTACGTCATTCGCAAGGGTTTTAGCGTTATTGGCAAAACTTAATACAGTGTCTTTTTTTAGACTATTGAATTTATCCTCACCAAAGAGAGCTTAAATCTATGATAAATCCTGGTAAAACATCGTCTCCTGAAAGAGTAGCTGGAGCCTCTAAAACCTGAACAGCTTGCTGAGGACGGTAAATTTCCACTCGTCTTTGTTCTGGCGCAATTAACCAACCCAAACGAGCGCCATTCTCGATATATTCCTTCATTTTATCCTGGGTGGCTTTTAACGTATCCGAAGGAGACATCAATTCGACAACAAAATCAGGGCAAATCGGCGGGAACTTGGTTCGTTGTTCAGGAGGCAAAGCCTCCCAGCGTTCTTGTATCACCCAAGCCAAATCTGGAGAACGATTAGCACCATTGGGGAGTTTAAAGCAGGTGGAGGAGTCAAAGCCAACCCCTAATCGAGTTTGGCGATTCCATATCCCAAAATCAATGACCAGTTCAAAGTTTTGATTTCCGGTTTCTCCGCCAGTCGGGGGCATAATAATTAATTCTCCTTGGGCATTGCGTTCAAATTTAAGATCTGGATTTGCCCGACACAACTGATAAAATTGGTCGTCGGTAAGCTGAATGATTGGGTTAAAGTCTATCGTATAAGCGGTCATTTTAGGTTTACCTATTTAACTTCAATTAAGTTTTGATTTGTTACCTGTCCGTGGGGTTATAAGCTGTCATGCATTTAAATTGGGTATTAGTAACGAGCAAGATGCTCAATGCAGCGAGCAAGATGCTCAATGCAGCGAGCAAGATGCTCGCACTACGGCAAGGATTACGCCATTATTGATATTAAGGTTTAAATGCCGAACAGCTTACGGGTTGTGCCTAACGGCAGGATAAGGGATTAGATCATGTTGTCTAAACTGGGAACAAAGAAAGACGCGATCGCACAATTTTATGGTATACTTATTATAATGAAAAAATGTGCCTGCCTATAACCTCTTCATTAAGCCTTTTAAACTCAGTAGAGTCAAAGAGGCGATCGCACAATTTTCTGTCGTGTGATAAATTTTTCTTATGTGTGTGGCGATTGGCTTGATTTGAGGAAAACCTAGCTTTTAAGCTGGATTAGTTGGGTTTCCTTTGTCACCCCTTCAGCCTACAAGCATTACACCGTGGGACTTTAGTTGAATTCATAAGACTTTATTATCACTCTAATTACGGGAGAGCCAATCAGCACCAAACTCAAAGTTTTGATTTCCGGTTTCTCCGCCCGTGGGGGGCATAACAATTAATTTTTGGTGCGTCACCTGTTCGTGTTATCGGTCAGAATGTTATCGGTCAGAACTCGCAAACATCTGGGGGACTGACTGGACAAGTTTGCTGTGGTATGGGATTGTCTCCGAGGTAAAGCCTCCTCAGATTGGTAAGTCCAGATAGAGGACTGACATCTTTTATTTGATTGTTGCTGAGGATAAGCACAGTCAGATTGGTAAGTCCAGATAGAACACTGACATCTGTTATTTGGTTAGAGATGAGGTTAAGCCCAGTCAGGTTGGTAAGTCCAGATAGAGGACTGACATCTGTTATTTGGTTATTGCTGAGGTTAAGCACAGTCAGATTGGTAAGTCCAGATAGAGGACTGACTTCTGTTATTTGGTTGTTGTTGAGAACAAGCCTAGTTAGATTGGTAAGTTCAGATAGATTGACTTCTGTTATTTGGTTATTTCTGAGATAAAGCTCTGTCAGATTGGTAAGTCCAGATAGACTGACTTCTGTTATTTGGTTGTTGTCGAGGGAAAACCAAGTCAGATTGGTAAGTCCAGATAGAGGACTGATATCTTTTATTTTGTTACTGCTGAGGTCAAGCCCAGTCAGGTTGATAAGTCCAGATAGAGGACTGATATCTTTTATTTGGTTACTGCTGAGGTCAAGCCCAGTCAGGTTGGTAAGTCCAGATAAAGGACTGATATCTATTATTTTGTTGTCGCTGAGGTAAAGCTCAATCAGATTGGTAAGTTCAGATAGAGGAGAGACATCTGTTATTTGGTTATTGCTGAGGAAAAGCCAAGTCAGATTGGTAAGTCCAGATAGAGGACTGACATCTTTTATTTGGTTATACTTGAGGTCAAGCTCAGTTAGATTGGTAAGTCCAGACAGAGGACTGACATCTTTTATTGGGTTGTCGTAAAGGGAAAGCCAAGTCAGGTTGGTAAGTCCAGATAGAGGACTAATATCTATTATTTGGTTGTTGTTGAGGTAAAGCCTCCTCAGATTGGTAAGTCCAGATAGATTGACATCTGTTATTTGGTTATTTCTGAGATAAAGCTCTGTCAGATTGGTAAGTCCAGATAGACTAACTTCTATTATTTGGTTGTTGTCGAGGTTAAGCTCTGTCAGATTGGCAAGCCCAGATAGAGGAGTGACATCTTTTATCTGGTTGTAGTCGAGGGAAAGCGCAGTTAGATTGGTAAGTCCAGACAGAGGAGTGACATCTTTTATTTGGTTACCCCAGAGGATAAGCCTAGTCAGATTGATAAGTCCAGATAGAGGAGTGACATCTTTTATTTGGTTGTTGTAGAGGTTAAGCTCTGTCAGATTGGTAAGTTCAGATAGAGGAGTGACATCTTTTATTTGGTTACTGCTGAGGTCAAGCCCAGTCAGGTTGGTAAGTCCAGATAAAGGACTGATATCTATTATTTTGTTGTCGCTGAGGTAAAGCAAAGTTAGATTGGTAAGTCCAGACAGAGGACTGATATCTGTTATTTGATTAACCTTGAGGTCAAGCTCAGTGCGACTTGATAGGTTTTCATCAGCTTGTTGACAGTCACTCGTGTCGGCTATTTCTAACAACACTTCTACTGTTTTCCTTGCCTCAGCTGA
>CAZNNK010000596.1:0-4698 GCA_964574085.1 uncultured Coleofasciculus sp. | reverse complement strand
CCTTATTGCGCGATAGGGCAGAAAATGACACTGATGAGAAGCTGCGGAAGTTCGCCCAGAATAAGTTAAAGCAGTTTACTCAAAATCCTTAAACGGGTGCGTCGCTAAAGCGACGACTACAAACGTTGCACCCGCCCTCCCCACCGATACCAAACAATCAATTCATCTGTAGGGGCGGGTTTAGGGATTCAATTGAAATGTCACCAATAAATAAACAACGAAACCCGCCCTCCCCACCTAAAGACACCGACGAGAAAATACAGAAGTTCGCCCAGCAGAAATTAAACCATTCCCACCCAATCATGAAACGGGTGCGTCGCTAAAGCGACGACTACCATCCAAATCCGCCAACGCGCGATCGCGATACGCCCCATACCGCTCTTTTTTCCCTTTAATTCGTACCCCTAACGGTGGTAAAATACCAAAATTAGGTGGCATGGGTTGAAAATGTTTCGGAGATGCCGAAGTAATAAACTCAAATAACGCCCCCATCATCGTCGTTGGCGGTAACGTCATCGGTTCCAATCCCAACACCACCCGCGCTGCATTTGTCCCCGCTAACCACCCCCCAGCGGATGCAGCCGTATACCCTTCTGTTCCCATCAACTGACCCGCCGCGAACAGGGTCGGACGGTTTTTAAACTGTAGCGTCGGATACAGCAACTCGGGCGAATTAATGAATGTATTCCGGTGCATCACGCCCATCCGCACAAACTCAGCCTTTTCCAATCCCGGAATTAACCGAAACACGCGCTTCTGTTCGCCCCAGCGCAGGTTCGTCTGAAACCCAACCATGTTCCACAACTGACCCGCCTTATCTTCTTGGCGCAACTGTACCACCGCATAGGGGCGTTTACTCTGATTTTCTGGGGCGCGAAAATCTCCCTGACGGCGATCAAATAATCCCACAGGCTTCAGGGGACCATAGCGCATCGTATCCTCCCCCCGTCGCGCCATTTCTTCTATCGGCAGACAGCCTTCAAAGAATTTTGCCGTTTCTTGCTCAAACTCCTTTAATTCCGCTTGTTCCGCCTGACATAATTCCTGCCAAAACCGTAAATATTGCTCCCGATTCATGGGACAATTGAGATAGGCTGCCTCTCCCTTGTCATATCGGGACGCCATAAACGCGATGTCCTGGTTAATTGACTCCCCAACCACAATCGGCGACGCCGCATCAAAGAAACTGAAATAGTCCATCCCGGTGAAGCGTTGCAAATCGGCAGCTAAGGCTGGACTCGTCAACGGACCCGTTGTCAGCACCACCACCCCTTCTGGGGGAATGTGCGCCACTTCTCCCCGCCGTAACTCAATCAGGGGATGACTCGCCAGAGTTTCAGTCAAATCCTGGCTAAATACCGCCCGATCCACCGCCAACGCCCCCCCAGCCGGAACCGCATGGTTATCCGCTTTCGCGATAATAATAGAACCCAGACGACGTAACTCTTCATGCAACAACCCCGCCGCGCGATCGCTTGATTGCGCCCCAAAGGAATTACTACAGACCAATTCCGCCAATTCTCCAGTATGATGAGCCGGACTCATCTGCACCGGACGCATCTCATGGAGTACCACAGACACACCCGCTTGGGCAATCTGCCACGCGGCTTCCGTACCGGCTAAACCACCACCAATTACCTGAATTGTCTGTTGTTCCATGTTTTATTTAATATTGCACCAACTCCTCAGTCACAACTAACCAATGGAACCCCTAGGGAAAAAATTGTGTACGACTCTAACCATCTAACACACTGGGGTCAATTAGAGTAATATCAAACGGGTCTTGAGAGCCACTTTGTTTGTCTTCGGACTTCAGTCTTTTATCTTCGGGCTTGAGTCGGTAGTATTTCGCACTCACGCCTGAACTCCCGCTAAACATAACTTGATCGGTATCTTTAAGTTCGTAAGCACTAATTTTACGACCATTAATCAAGATACCATTGGTGCTAGGTTGACCTTGGAGATTACCATCCATAATTTTGTAACGGTAAGACCCGTCATCAAGTGCTATCCGTCGTAACGTCGCATGTTGGCTCGAGACAAACATGGAGAACAAGCGGATATCGCAATTCGGGGATCGACCCAGGGAATAGACTTCCGCTTCTAAGGGAACGATTCGGCGTCCTTTATCATCTTCCACCAGCAATAGATGGCTTTCTTGAGCATCTGAAGCCTCGGAAAGCTGATGGGAGTCCTTGGGTGTGTGGTTAGCCGGTTTATGGAATTGAGACGTTTCAGTTTGAGACATTTGTTTTATCCTTGGGTTGACCGAAGGCGGTAACAACGACAAGCGAATAACCCAAAGTGGTTTAATCTAGTTTAACCATTGGGCGATCGCAACGCTTCGCGACAAGACAGATAAGGGATATAAGGGGGACAACAGTTATTTTAGCAGGTTAGGATTTGCAGCTACTCTGCATTAGCCGTCCCTGGAGAAGGCTTTAGAGAGTAGAAGACATAAGATTCTGTTTCTTTCATGCTACATCGAAAACTACAGGACTGGCGACGCCTAAAAATTCAACCATTGCAACAGGGTTCCCGGAACGGGTAAGAGAATACTCACCAAAACAGTCAACGCCAGCAATCCAGCAAAGTCGCGCCCGTTATCCAATTCGGAAACATCATTCAATGCAGGTTCATCGACGACGGGCAGCAAGATTAAAATAATCGCCCACAGGAGTAAATCGGGTTGTAGGAATGCCAAAACCAACATCAATAAGCGACTTAGTTGACCAATGGCGGCACCGGTTCTCTGTCCAAACATGGCATGGATAATATGACCGCCATCCAGTTGACCGACAGGCATTAAATTAAACGCGGTGACAATTAAGCCGATATACCCAGCCACAGCGACGGGATGCAAGTTAATTGCCGTATCTGGCATGAATTGACTGCCTAATGCCCACTTGCTGAGGACTGACAGCAATAGAGAAAAACGCGGATCTAAGGATTGGATATTCACCAATCCCGATTCCTCCGCCAACGGAACCGGACTCGAATGGGCTAACCCCCAGAACAGAAGGGGAAGGGCAACCAGTAACCCCGCCACCGGACCCGCAATCCCGACATCAAATAAAGCTTTGCGATTAGGGACAGGCGATCGCATCTGGATAAATGCGCCAAATGTGCCTAGGAAAAAGGGGACAGGGATAAAGTAGGGCAGAGTCGTCCGTATTTTATAATACAGGGCGACGAGGTAATGACCCAATTCGTGAATCCCTAAAATTGCCATCAGGGCTAAGGCATAGGGCAATCCTCTGAGTAATGCCTCTGGGTTCGATTGCACTTGTTCGGCAGACAGTCCAGCAATCTGAGTCGCGCCCACCACGGTTGTGGTAAACAAGGTAATCACCACTAGCGCTAACGCTAAACCGGGTCGAGTTAACTCATCATGCAACCGTTTCCCTCTAGGCTGGGTATAGGGATTGGGAACCAAGGCAAAGAAGGGTTTCCCACTGAAGCTTTCCTGAAAAATCACAAAAAAGCGATCGCCAAATTCGGCTTCAACATTTTTCCGTACTGTTTTGTAAGCCGCATCCGGATTCGTGCGGAGTTTACCCCGGCATAAAACCGCTTGGGGACGATACTCCAGATTTTGGAGATAGTAAACCCCCCAAGGAAAACAATTTCGCAGTTCCGTTTCTTCCTGCTTGGTTATTGGACGCAGCCCTAACTTTTCAGCCGTCTGGGACACCGTTGATCCCGTCCCTGAGTTTTCCGGGGGTGTCGGCATCCGGTTCATCCTGGTAACCGAGTACCTGCCAATAAAGTAAGCAATGAAAACAAGTAAAATTAGGAGTAACCAGAGTTCCATGATGTACAGATATACCCATTCGTAATAAAAGCAAAATCTTGACCAAGATTAGTCGAATTAGTCCAAGTGGCTAATGATTACAGACCAATCCGGATTGTGCAACCTGATGTTGATCAAACGGATCATCGTGTTTTTCGTCCCAGCTCGTCGTCCAATCTACAACCTACTGTGTTCAAATCCCCACGCCTAATCCTTGATTCTATTTTCGCATTTCCACCCAATCGCGACACCTTAGGAGGTACAGCTTATTTCATTGTAGAGAATGGGGCTGGGGTATTGATTGATTGTCCGGCTTGGCATGAGGGAACTCAGCAATTTTTGCAGGATCACGGCGGTGTCTGGTGTCTGTTCATTACCCATCGCGGCGGTATTGGCAAAGCCCAGGAGATTCAGGACGCCTTTGGCTGTAAGCTGGTGATTCAAGAACAAGAAGCCTACCTGTTACCCAGCGCCAACGTCACCCCCTTTCACCGAGAATTGGCGATTTCTGAGCGCTGTACGGCTATCTGGACACCGGGTCATTCTCCGGGTTCAGCCTGCCTTTACTATAACCAGGAAGGGGGTGTGCTGTTTTCTGGACGCCATTTGCTACCCAACCCAGAGGGAGAACCTGCACCGTTGCGAGTATCCAAAACCTTTCACTGGCAACGGCAACTTCGCAGCCTCCAGACTATCCTAGATCGCTTTACGCCAGACACCTTGAGTTATCTTTGTCCTGGGGCAAACACCGGGGCGCTGCGGGGGAAAGGCGCGATCGATCAGGCTTATCAACGGCTGTCTCAAATTGACCTAGTTTGATGGTGTAGGGGCGGCTTTAGTTCAGTTATCGGTTGCGAGTATCCAAAACCTTTCACTGGCAACGGCAACTTCGCAGCCTCCAGACT
>CAZNNK010000595.1:0-4709 GCA_964574085.1 uncultured Coleofasciculus sp. | reverse complement strand
GTTTGTGTAGCAGCGATTTCAATCGCCATGGCTGTCATGGAGTTCCTTTTGAGATAAATCGCCGATTTCGGTAAACTTGACCATATTTACCATTAAGGACTATGCAGACAAGCCAACAATTGTCCCTTCCTACCATGGGTTGCGGAACCTGGGCGTGGGGAAACCGACTACTCTGGGGATACGACGAAAGCATGGATGATGAGTTGCAAGCCGTCTTTAATCTGTGTGTGAGTAATGGCGTCACCTTCTTTGATACGGGTGACTCCTATGGAACAGGTAGACTAAATGGACGCAGTGAGCAACTGCTGGGACGATTCTCTAGGGACTATTCCGGTATCAATCAAGAGAACATTTGCATTGCCACCAAGCTAGCCGCCTATCCCTGGCGATTGACACGCGGTTCAATGGTATCCGCCTGTAAAGCCTCTGCGCGACGATTGGGACGAAATGTCGATTTGGCACAGATGCATTGGTCTACTGCTAATTATGCCCCGTGGCAAGAAGAATGGCTTTTGGATGGTTTGGCTGATCTCTACGAAAAGGGATTAGTGAAGGGAGTTGGACTCTCTAATTATGGACCATTACGACTCCAAGAAATTTATCCCAAGTTTAAACAGCGAGGGGTTCCGATTGCAACGCTACAAGTTCAGTATTCTCTTTTATCGACCTATCCCGTCACCGAATTGGGTATCAAAGAGGTTTGTGATCAACTGGGAATTCAACTGATTGCCTATAGCCCTCTGGCTTTAGGACTACTGACGGGAAAGTATTCTGAGAAAAGTCCATTCCCGAAAGGGTTACGCCGTTTGTTATTTAAGCAGTTATTACCCGGAATCCAGCCGCTTTTAGGATGTTTACGGGAAATCGCTTCCTTCAGAGAGAAAACGATGGCGCAAGTGGCGATTAATTGGTGTATTTGTAAAGGCACTCTGCCTATTCCTGGTGCAAAGACGATGAAACAGGCACAAGACAATATTGGTGCGTTGGGATGGCAGTTGAGTTCTGGTGAGATGACTGAATTGGATCAAGTGGCGGCGCGTTTAAATAAGGTGATGGTGCAAAATATTTTCCAAACTCGATAACACCTATATATTTATTCCATATTCCGTTCGTAGGGGCGCACTGACGTGCGCCCTTAAATTCAAGACGTGCGCCCTTGATTCACTGATACCGAATCCGCCTTTGAACCCCCTTTTTGCCCTGTTGAAAAGGAAGTCGCAGCTACACAAACATAGGCGAAGCCTTCCCGAAGGGTAGTCCACCTGCGCGGACTAGATTATCAAGGGGGTGGCTAACCCGGATTTAATATGAGCTACTTCCTTGATTCAATTGCGCCGATGAATTCCACCCAATATTTTAGTCAATTTTCCAACCTTTTCTGCCTGAATATCGGTGGGTTACGGCGGATAGTTCATGGAAGGATTATCGCCTGAATTAAATTCCCGCCTAACCCACCCTACGAGATTGAAAAAATTCCAAAACTCCTGAATCTGGGCGCAAGCATTGCACCCCCACAAGAGACTGTATACACTACTCGACTTCCAGAGTCAAACTTGGCATTAGTCGCTGTAAGTTTTTTAACGATTTGCCTTGCCACGGAATGTTCTGAGAGCCTTGCACAATCATCTTAATCGTCTTTTTCTGTCGAACTTTAATCGCAAATTTCGACAACATACTAATTCCCGAACTGTTGAGAAATTGCAAGTCTCGTAAGTTGAGCGTCAGGATAGACGGTTGACTCTCTATGGCTTGATCGAGTAACTCTATAATTGGCGCATATTCTTCGGTACCACTTAGCCGCAGAGAACCTTTCCAATGAACGGTTGAACTTTCTGTATCATAAAATACACTATACGTGTCACTTTTAACTTCCATTTTTCCCATCCTTGACAAAATTATGGCGTTCTCAAACACTGATGAAATAAACAAATTTAGTCATAAACCCCTCCAGAAATTAGGATTTAACCACTGTTTGACAATGGTTTCAGATGAATTATCGGAGATGTCTAATGTTGTGGCTCAAAACCACAAACCTTAAGTCCTAAAATTTACCTGGTTTTGGATTTTAAATGTTGAATTCATGTTTATCATTTTCCTTGACGACAGAACTGACGCTTCATACCGTCAACCGCACCATGGTGGTGACGGTGGTAATCGGTGGCGTCTTTGCCAGAGTCTCAAACTTCCAGCCGAGGGTTGCCATGTAGTCATTGATCATGGTTAAAAATCCTAAGCGAGAAGCCGTGCTGGTTTCGTCTGCCGCATTTTGTTCTAACTGATGAATATACAACTCTTGGGGGTCTGATGTCGTCAATTTCTGGAGATACGCCTGAAAATCATCCAGAATTGGGGGAGGAACCGTGTTTTTTGTTAAGAAGACTAAGCTGTCGTTATACAGGTGCAAGGCGATACTAATGGCGTGCGGTGAGGTATCCTCATTAAACTTCATCGCGTTTTCTAACAACTCGTTGGCAATGTAACTCACGGCACTCTTAATCTCCACTTGTTGAGCCGTAGCATCCGTATCCTCTTGGTCAGTGGGAAAAAATGTTACCACATAATCAGCCATGAAATCAGCAGATAACCCATTATTCCGCCAGCGCTGCTGTAAAGGAATCGAGCTGGGTGAAAATTGGATAATCAGGTATTCCTCACTGGGAGGTAGCTGTTCGTTGAAATCTCCAAAGATCTGAGTCATATTGCGGTTGTTGGTAGTCTGTTTGAGGAGTGCCAAAGGAAACAATAATAATTTGTAAACGTCAGCCGTAATCTTTTTCCCAGTTCCCTATTCCTTAACCATCCTGTTTGATTGGGGCGATGCCGGAGCGATCGCGCAGCAAGGATGGTTTGGGTTTAATCACTAACAGCGTAATATCATCATAAACCTTTTGTGTCCCAATATGTCGCCGCACATCCTCAATCACGGCTTGGCGAATTTCACGGGCTGACTGTCGCCAGTTGTGACTGAGAATCTGACACAGACGCTCAATCCCGTACTGTACGCCTTGGAGATTTTCGGCTTCGGGAATTCCATCGGTGTAGAGAACCACCACATCGCCAGGATGTAACTGGATTTCCGCATCGGCGACAAAATCGGCAATATCGGCGACTAGACCAATGGGAAAGCCTAAATCAATGGTATCAACTCGCTCAATTTTACCACCCGAACGCACGACAATCATTTCTTCATGTTGTCCACTCAAGCGCAGTTTATCTTGGTGATAGTCCAGGAGGGAGAGGGTGAGATTTTTCTCGGATTTCATTCGCTGGATATTATGATAAATCGTTCGATTCAGGACACTTAAAAATTGCTTAGAATCCGTTTTCGCTCCTTCCAACAACGTTCTCACCGCCGTTTGCACCATAATCATCAAGACGCCACTTTCTAACCCATGTCCCGTGACATCGCCAATACCAATAGTGACATGACCATTATTTTGCAGGACATCATAATAGTCGCCGCCAACTTCAGTGGCGGGTTCCATAAATCCAGCGATGTCTAAATCAGTAATTTGGTTCAGTTCCTCTTCTTTAGGTAACATCATCTGTTGCAGACGACGAGTGACCTCAACTTCAGCAGTCAGGCGCAAATTTTCGGCTTTCAAACGACTATTGAGCAGGGTAATTTCCTGATTCGCTTGAGCCAATTGAGCCGTGCGTTTCTCCACTCTCGTTTCTAATTCTTCATTGGCATGTTGGAGGGCATCTTGACTCCGGCGTAAGGCAATAGTCGCTCGTTGAACTGCTTTTTGCAGTCGCACTGGCTCACTGACTAAGATATAAACTAACACCCCAGCTAATAGTGCTGATAATCCGCCTCCTATCCACAACCATTTGGAAATGGGTGCCGTTGATGCCCATCCATTGTCAGGAATTGCCGCTAATTGCCATGATCCGTTCGGTAACGTTACCTCTAAACGGACAGGATTTTGTTGAAAAATACTGGCATCCCCGAACACTAAGTCTCCCGTTTCACCCAATCCATCTTTACCCCGAATCCCATACTGAAGTTTGGTAGAAAGATTGAGTAATCCGGCTTCCTGAAATAACGTATTGCGGTCAAACCCAATACCCACTAGACCCCAATAGCGACCACTTTGGGGAGGTTGGTCGGGGGGCGTGATAAATATCGGGGTACGACTAATAAATCCCCAATTTTTTTTAGGTTCTAACTGCAAAGGACCGGCAAAAACAGTTTGACGACTTTGAATGGCTCTCTCAATGGCGTCTCGTTCTTCCGGAATAGTCATCGGATTAAAGCCAATCGCGTCTTCGTTTCCGGCTAAGGGATAGAGATGACTAACGATGTTATCTTTATACAGGGCTAAGAATTCAATCCCTTGTTGATCTTCGACGAGGACGCTAGAGAGACGCTCAAATTCGCTTTGGGTAATATCTGGGTTAATCGTGGACACATACGCCAATAAACCTCGTGTAAGAAAAAGTCGCTGATTGAGTGCAGCTTCTAGGCGGGCTCTCGCTGCACTCAGTTGATTGAGAACATCCGAACGTTGTTGTTCGGAAAACCGTTGGTGTTCAGCACGTTCAAAACCCCAAACTACGGTTAGCAGAATAACTACCGTTAAGCAGGCGGAAAAATAAGGAAAAATACGATTATTTAGGGCAGAACGGATTGAAAACCATGGGTTGTTTGTCATTGGTTAGGGAACAGGGAACAGGGAACAGGGAACAGGGAACAGGCAATAGGC
>CAZNNK010000594.1:0-4717 GCA_964574085.1 uncultured Coleofasciculus sp. | reverse complement strand
TATCAAAGGCGTGGGCTTCCCAAGTATCCTCCGCATCCACATTTTTCAGCGTCGCCGCCATCCCCCCTTGGGCAGCAACAGAGTGGGAACGAATGGGATGGGTTTTGGCAACCAGTGCCACATTCAGCTGCGGATCAGTGCGTTTAATTTCCAACGCCGCCCGACACCCGGCTAAACCGCCGCCGACAATAATGACATCGTGTTCTCGCATCTCAACTCGATTGAATTTCTGCTGTTATCTATAGTGACTTATTACTAAAATTCCCCACCGAAAGGTAGGGAACTTTTTAGATTTGCAATGAATTAGACGTACCTGTGCAGCATGGCGGAAATGGCTGATCCATTAAAATTTCCTCCGCCCCTCAGCCTTGGAGCCGTCTCGTACTAGTGCCAGAAGGCAGAAATAACGCCAACAGCTAACATCTCCCCCTGCTTCCCCAGCTCCCTCTGCTCCCCCTGCTTCATCGTATCTACGAAGCTGCTCAAGTATTTTTGCCGAGCTGCACTAACTCGTTGCCTGAGCCGGTTGGGATGCACCGCGACTGCTGCGATTGGCAGCCGTTGTTTCCTGCTCATCCATCGCTAATATTTCAATATGATTGAGCAATGTGGTCACAAAGGCAAAGAGTAAGAAGGGCAAAGACAAGACCAAGACTAATCCCACCGTTGCCAATGCATAAATTTGGCGATCGGCACTCCACAGCGCTAGTGCAGAGGCAAGACTTATGAAAATGACGATTAACCACACAATGACTTGTCCATAGATATCGCCAAAACTCAGGGTGCAGATCAAGCGATATTTGTTAAATTGTTCCATCATCAACCTCGACACATTTCTTTAAGTTCCAAGGATAAGACCGTATTTGAGATTTGGCACATTTCTCAACATATTTTTAAAATAGTCGCAACATCTGTTTACAATGGGTGTCATTGGTCATTGATCATACTCGCTTCCCGAAAAGAAGCAAGCTACGGCTTTGGTTAGGGAACTAATTTTCGACGACGGAGAACCCTTGGAAAGTAACCGTCACCGCATTGCCATGAATACCCTCATTCGGTTGATGCTGGTTGCCAAATCCGGTCAAACCGATTACTTTACCTCCGAACAGGTAGCAGAGGCGTTAAGATTATCGGTGGATGAGATTAATCGGAATGTGCGGTGAGGATGAAATCAGTAGGGATGTGGTACACCTATTTTGATGGATGAGGCTTACGCCTGGAAACCGTGGGGGAACCCACGCCTTGCGCCCGATTTTACAGGTTTTCTGGCGTCGGATTGGTATCAACTTAAACTCAAAGCTCTCCAATACCTTGAGACAAACCCCTCCCTAACCCTCCCCTTGTCAAGGGGAGGGAACTTGAATACCTTTGGCATAAACCGTATTGCCTTCTGCCTTCTTGTTAACGATCATATTCCACATAATCCACTTGTCTATCATCAAGAGGAGGTGGTATCACTTCAGTGCGTCGCCTAGCGGAGGGGGCATAAGGAAGTGCATTATAGGGATGGGGGACAACGTAAGTTGTCCGAGAGGGACGTGGTTGTTGTTGTCGCGATAGTGCCGCCAATAATCCTACAACAACTACACCCCCACTAATCGTTACTGCCATACCCCCTAATCCCCAAACTAAGCCGGAAAGAATTGAATTATCTGGCTCAGACTGCTGGACAGGCGTTACAGGAGGCGCAGCTTCAATCCGAGGGGGTACGAAACTATTGGGATTATTGGGATTATTTTGTCCCATCAGATTGTCAATCAACGCTTGCTGGTTTTGCACCTGCGCTTTTAGCTGTTCAGTTTCGGCGCGTTGCTGTTCCAGCATGGCTCGCAAGCGTTCTACTGTCACCTGCTGCTGTTCCAAATCATTCCCTGGAAAACCCGGTGTTGTCTGAACTGGCATTTGCGGGTTCTGCCCATAAGCCGGATTATAGGGATTATAAGGATTGCTCTGTGGAAGTTGAGCGGTTTGAGAGGGAGGGGCATTCGTTATGCCGAGACTGTCTCCGCCTTTCATCATAAACAGAACCGCTACCCCCGCAAAGGCAGCCCCTGTTAGGAATGCCATACCATCACTCATCACTCTTACCTCACATTTAAAACTGAACTACCACTCATTGTTACTGATACAGGCTGACTGCCGTTGGTGAGACTTGACTCCTTATGAGTTTATACGTCATTGAGTCTATTGGGGGGTTCTCTAGCTGTTCTCCGTTTTCTCATTGAAAACGAGAAAGGCTCAATTGTCCATCCCCAAGGATCTTAAAACGTTTTTAGGCAGTATCACCAGGATTATAAGAATTTCTATAGTTCCTGATATTGGTATCAACTTAAGCGCAAATGCTCGGAATTGACAGACAGGTTTCCCCCTCAACCCCAACCCCTCTGCCCGCCAGCAGTATCAGCCTGGGAAAGGAGAGAGAATTTTTCCCGGTGAGTATTTTAAGCTACCTGAGGTCTAGAATTAAAGGTAAATCTACTCGACTATAGCCGCTCAATCCGGATTGTGCTTCGATTCTAGACCATCTCGCCCTCTTGCGATCGCGCCCTCCACATCCGAACAGATACGATAGCCGCTTTGTCCACCTGTAACAACTTGATCCCCTAGGCAGCGATTCATAATAATCACTAATCTAAAGCAGACGATGATCGCCTGTCTGTGGGAGAATAGAACAGGACTGACGCTTGCTTCATGCTTTATCGGATCAATAGCGAATATTAGTCGTCTTGCGGGTATGGATTGGGCGTCAGGTATCAAAACAGCCGACTTAAAAAGCCACATCTACTGCTGCTCACTACAGAACTAATCTATGTCCACAGCCCCCAAAATTATCTCACAAAATCGATGCTTCGGTGGTACAGTTGGCTTTTACTCCCATCACTCTCAAACCTGCCAGAGTAAAATGCGGTTTGCTGTTTACCAGCCGCCTAAAGCCAAATCCGAACGAGTCCCGGTTCTCTATTTCCTGTCCGGCTTAACCTGTACCGAAGAGAATTTCATGGCAAAAGCGGGGGCGCAGAAGTTTGCGGCGGAGCATGAATTAATGCTGGTGGCACCAGATACCAGTCCCCGTGATACGGGAATTCCGGGAGAAAATGACGACTGGGATTTCGGTACAGGCGCGGGTTTTTACGTCGATGCGACAGTAGAACCCTGGTCAGACCATTATCAAATGTATAGCTATGTGGTTGAGGAATTACCCGCAATTATTGCCCAACATTTCCCGGCTCAAATTGATCATCAGGGCATTTTTGGTCATTCTATGGGGGGTCATGGGGCGCTGATTTGTGCTTTAAGAAACCCTGAGCAATATACCTCTGTTTCGGCTTTAGCCCCCATTGCTGCACCAACACAATGTCCTTGGGGACAAAAAGCATTTACGAATTATTTGGGTGAGGATGAAGAAAATTGGGATATCTATGATGCTAGCGAATTAGTTTTGAATGTTGGATATAAGCGCCCAATTCTGATTGACCAAGGGACAGCCGATCCTTTTTTGGAAAAGCAGCAATTGCTTCCTGGTATCTTTGCTCAAGCTTGTGAAAAAGCTGGTGTTCCTTTAACATTACGCTTCCAGGAAGGGTACAATCACAGTTATTATTTCATTTCCTCGTTTGTTGAAGACCACATTCGCCATCATGCAATGGCGTTGAAGGAGAATTAAGATATGTACGATGCTGTTGGTTGAAGAAAAGACCCCTCCCTAGCCCTCCCCTGCAAGGGGAGGGAATCGGAATATATTTGTTATTTGGAGGTGATTCCAATACCCAACTTAAATGTATTACAGCTTAACCAAAACTTTCAGAGGCTAACAAATAAGCATCACCACTACTCGAATCGCTCTCGATTTCTACAAAAGCTGAATCTGTACCATCTGGGGAAAGTTGTCTTCTGGCAATCCCTTGACTCACGATTTGTAACAACCTTCGGGGAGTAAAGGATTCCAATTCTACAAAATTCCCCAACTCTAACCATTCTAGTTCTTCTGCCGATAAATTCTGCCGCACATCTGGAGGTAATTGTTTTGCCTGTTGCGCTGATTCGTCTGATCCTCGGACAAAAAAATTACGTTTGCTGTTTAATACATGACGAGGAAGTAATCCCAAATCGTAAATTGTTACTGTACTTTCGGCAAACCAGTTTCGGCTAGTTCGCAGGTGATGCAGCAATCTGACGCCACGAGGACTAGAATCATGGAGGGCATAAACTTTTAATTCTGGATTACGTTTTAACATTTGTAAGACTGTTCTAAAAATCCTTTGGGGATAGCCATTGATACTCAAAACCGCACAGTTACTTTCAAAGTGGAAATTATTCGCAATCAGGAGTTGTGCAATAGTCGCACTACCACAAACGACTACTCGGTCAAAACTATAGGCGCTGATATCTGGACTGATTTCGGCTTCAGTATTCTCCTCACGGGGAGAGGGTAGCATTTTTTCTAATGAACCATTAACGTCTGTCCAGCGACTTAGCCAATCTTGAAGTTTGTTTGGGTCTATAAACAACAATTGATAAATTTTAGGTTGACGTTTTAATTGTCTAGTTCCTAAATATATAAATGTCATTCCTAGAATGACTGAAATCGAAAATGCAATAAATGAATTTAAGACAGCTATAGTCCCTAAACCACCAATAACAATTGTCATAAAACCCGACATTTGTAAATATCGCGAATTGATTTTGCGGTCTTTATGATTTAATTTGGGGGATATGC
>CAZNNK010000593.1:0-4730 GCA_964574085.1 uncultured Coleofasciculus sp. | reverse complement strand
ATTAACAATCGCTACTTTCGAGTTATCCTCTATCTTAGGAGGTAGTTGTCGGGAAGTCTCTCAGTCCTAACCTAATCGCTCAAACACCCATTTAATTCATTGATGCGACGATATATACTCATGCTCAATCGGCTTTTTTTCGCAAAGCCTTCGGCGCGATCGCAGGTGCGACAATCATAGCATTAGTTCTCTCCTGACTGATGGGACGGATTGCTGGGATTCCTGAATATGGTTCGGAAGTGCTGTCTCGTACACAGCCGAATTTAGTAGACTTGGGATTGCGGTAGTAGCAGGCGCTATCAGTCTCACAGTTGAGACGGATCAAGAAATCACACCGAAGCAGGTGCGGTTGGTTCAGGAGTTTATCTCCAAGGAGATGAGACACCCTTATCAGCTTATTTTCAACGTCACTGTCCTTAACCAGCCATCAAGAAGTCAGTTGTAGGGGCGGGTTTAGGCACAATTGTAGGGGCAGGTTTAGGGACAATCGTAGGGGCGGGTTTAGGGAATCAATTCAGCTAGTCACCACTAACGGAACAACAAAACCCGCCCTCCCCACCAATAAGCTGTCATGCATTTAAATTGGGAATGGGTAGCGAGCAAGATGCTCGCACTACAAGGATGGGAGCCATTATTGACATTAAGGTTTAAATGCCGAACAGCAGCTTAACGGAACAACAAAACTAGTCCTGATGGTATGGGAGGCATTTATAGCGCTCAAGCGCAACGACGAACATTGAGTTATGGCAAATAGGCTAAGTTAGGTAAGATGGCAATGCAAATTCAATAAAACCAACCAAATCTATGACAGCAACATCTACTGCGCTCAAACACGAAGTCAAAGACATATCCCTAGCGCCTGGTGGCAAACAGCGGATCGAATGGGCAGGGCGGGAAATGCCTGTGTTGCGGCAAATTCAGGAGCGTTTTGCCCAAACCAAACCTCTGGCAGGGATTCGCTTAGTCGCCTGCTGCCACGTTACCACCGAAACGGCTCATTTAGCGATCGCGCTGAAAAATGCTGGGGCTGAGGCGCTGCTGATTGCCAGTAATCCCCTGTCTACTCAGGATGATGTCGCGGCTAGCTTAGTCGCCGATTACGGCATTCCTGTCTTTGCCATCAAAGGGGAAGATAATGCCACCTACAACCGCCACGTTCAAACCGCCCTGGATCACAAGCCCAATCTGATTATCGATGATGGGAGTGATGTGACAGCCACTCTAGTGAAGGAACGGCAACACCAGCTTGGTGAGATTATCGGCACCACCGAGGAAACCACCACCGGAATTGTCCGCTTGCAGGCAATGTTCAATCAGGGAGTTCTCACCTTCCCGGCGATGAACGTGAACGATGCTGATACCAAGCACTTCTTTGATAACCGTTACGGTACCGGACAATCCACCCTCGACGGTATTATCCGCGCCACCAACATCCTGCTGGCAGGGAAAACTGTTGTCATTGCGGGTTATGGTTGGTGTGGCAAAGGTGCCGCAATGCGGGCGCGAGGTATGGGCGCGAATGTGATTGTCACTGAAATTGACCCGATTAAGGCGATTGAAGCGGTCATGGATGGCTTCCGGGTAATGCCGATGATTGAAGCCGCTTCCCATGGTGATGTGTTTATCACAGTTACCGGAAACAAGCACGTCATTCGCCCAGAACATTTTGAAGTGATGAAAGACGGTGCCATGGTATGTAACTCCGGTCACTTCGATATTGAAATCGACCTGAAATCCTTGGCAGAGTTATCCACGGAATATCGCCAAGTTCGCAACTTTACCCAACAGTATTTCCTGAAAAACGGCAAATCTATTATCGTATTGGGTGAAGGACGGTTAATTAACCTAGCCGCAGCCGAAGGACACCCCAGTGCGGTGATGGATATGAGCTTTGCCAACCAAGCTTTAGCCTGTGAATATCTGGTGCAGAATAAAGGCAAACTAGAACCCGGTCTACATTCCATTCCAACGGAGATTGATAAGGAAATTGGACGGCTGAAATTGCAGGCAATGGGGATCTCACTTGATACGTTGACCACTGAGCAAGTTGAGTATATGAACTCTTGGACATCAGGAACCTAAGTCTGAATTTTTTGGGTATGGTAAGCTGATGTGCATCTCAACAGACAAGAGTTAAATCGTTGTTAGGGATGCCTTAATGTGATTAGATCCTCGACTTTTTGAAGAAGTCGGGGATCTCCAGAATTCGGGGTTCTAATTCTCACTTTTTATCGTCTCGAAAGGGTTCAGGACAATGGCTCGACTTTCGGTTGAATTACAACGTTATTTTTTTGAAGGTTATTTTTTTGAAGAAGATCGGCAATCCGACGTAAGACTGGCAGATATTCTGTCGTTAGCTGGGGAGCGAATTTTTGGGTTTTTGTTTGTGATCCTTTCCCTGCCCTCGGCTTTACCTGTGCCAGCACCGGGTTATTCGATCCCCTTTGGCGTGATCATGTTGATCTTAGCCTTTCAGCTTATCATTGGTGCGAAACGTCCCTGGTTACCCCGGAAAATGATGAATGGCAGGATGAAACTAGAAACAGTGCAGAAATTTGTCAACGGGGGGATTCCTTGGTTGCGAAGGATTGAAGCGATCGCGCGTCCCCGTCTGGCTTATATTTGTACCAGTCTAACGGGTCGTGTGGTGATTGGGGTGGCGATCGCACTAATGTCCATCTCGATGATGATTCCCATTCCCGGAACCAATACCTTACCCGCGATCGGTATTTTTGTCATCGGCTTTGGCTTAATTGAAGATGATGGGGTAATTAGCTTGGCAGGATTAGTGATTTGTTTACTAGGCGGAATTCTCTCAATTTCTATTTTACTAGCCGTTTGGTTTGGCGGTGCAAGTTTGGTGGATTGGATTAAAGATGTCCTGCGTTGAACGATGCTAGCTAAAATAAATAAAAATGCAATTTGCTGTCTTCCCTTTAACGCGCTATGTCCCAAATTCAAGAACTCGCTCCTTCCCCAGATATCTCACAAGATGTTATCTTTCCCCCAAGTGACCTCTATAGTGATGAACCCCCCTTGGAAACTGAACTGCATCTAGAACAAATCTTACTTCTGCTCAAATGTCTTAAGTGGCTATGGCGAGATAGAAATGATTTCTACGTCGCTGGCAACCTTACCATCTATTACAGTCCCCGTCAACGCAAATCGGAACACTTCCGGGGACCCGACTTTTTTGTCGTGCTAGACACTGAACGGAAAACTCGAAAAAGCTGGGTAGTCTGGGATGAAGATGGCAAATATCCAAATGTGATTATTGAAATCCTTTCTCCTAAAACGGCTGATACTGACAAAGGATTTAAGAAAAAACTCTACCAAAACACCTTTCGTACCCCTGATTACTTTTGGTTCGATCCAGATACATTAGAATTTGTCGGATTTCATTTAGTTGATGGAGACTATCAACCTCTCGAACAGAATTCTCAAGGACAATTGTGGAGTCAGCAGCTTGGTTTATTTCTAGGGATTCATCAGAATCAGTTGCGTTTTTTCACCCCAGAAGGGAAACTTGTGCCAACACCTGAAGAAGTTGCGGAACGCTACGCCGCTAAACTGCGAGAATTAAATATCGATCCTGAAACACTCTAATGTAGATTAGATGTGAAAAATTCAAGTCGGGCGGCGGGGATCGTCATTTGTTTATGTAATTTGTAAGGGTTTGAAAAATATTAAAAGCAGTTAATCTTAATAGAGTTAAGTTAATTTCCACAAACCCACTTAAAGTATCGCTTGGTGTAACCAGATTATACTGTTTCAGTCGGTTAAAACCGACTTAAGCTATTAACCAAGAACTTGAGTTTTTGGCGTCTAACTAGCGAGAAGCAGTGTTTCGGGGAGCCTCATAAATTTTCCATTCGCGAATTCCCATCGGACTAAGAATGGCTTCCGCCAAACCAATTTGATCCGGTGTCCCTTCTACCATAATCAAATATTCACCTTTAGCCACTAAATCGTGATAAACCTTAGCTTGTTCGTCAGGAACACCCCAACCGACTAAACCGCCAACTAAACCGCCACCGACTGCGCCAACTGCACCGCCAGCAACCGCTGTCGCAAAGGCATTAGCCGCAACCGTACCAAACGCTAAAACCTGACCAGCGCCAGGGAGTAAAAATGCCGCGTAAGTGGTGACACCGAGGGCTTCCAATGCGCCCAGAACCACGCCACCGATTCCACCCGTAGCCGCACCTGCTTTAGCACCTTTACTGACTTGATGTCCTTTGCCTTTTTCCACATCAACACCAGCAAGTTCCTCGTTCCTACCAGCATCTCTAGCCACGACTGAAATTTGTGCTTCCGGGAAATCTGCCCGTTTCAAATCCTGTACCGCTTTTTCCGCTTCTTCACGAGTCGGGAATACACCAAGCGCGTGTCTGTTGAGTTGGTCTTCAGCCATGTTTCCCTCGCTTTCTTTTCGATTGTTCCAGCACAAATTCAGCCTTTGGTGCTAGATTTGTGCTTTCTTTACACATTTACCGCACATTAGGTCAGGTATTCATCTATCAATAGATATAAATTTAACCCTTATAGGGCGGTAAATTAGGTCCCACCTCAGCTTGAACATTGACATCGCGCACGCCTCTAATTTCCCTGGCTAAGGGTTCAATCCGTTCCAGATTCTCTTGCGTTTGCACGTATACACATCTCCGAGCCCACGAGAGCGTACGAGATGGCGTATGCCGGCTTGTGCGTGGATGGGGGGGGGGGGGGGG
>CAZNNK010000592.1:0-4733 GCA_964574085.1 uncultured Coleofasciculus sp. | reverse complement strand
CATCTCCCCCATCTCCCCCATCTCCCCCACACTACACCGAAACCTCAGAAAATCTCTGGGACAAACGTTTGTGTAGACATAGGCGGACGGTGATACTCCGATTCCGGCTGTCGGGGGGGTAATTCAATCGGGTCTGGTGTTAAATCTTTATAGGGAATCAGACTTAACAGGTGAGAAATACAATTAAGACGAGCGCGTTTTTTATCATCGGCTTCCACAACATACCACGGCGATTGCTTAATATCCGTCGCGGCAAACATTTCATCCTTAGCTTTAGAATACTCCACCCAGCGAGCGCGAGACTCTAAATCCATGGGACTGAGTTTCCAGCGCTTGGTTGGATCTTCCATGCGGCTACGAAAACGGCGTTCTTGCTCGTCGTCACTCACGGAAAACCAATACTTGATCAGAATAATTCCCGATCGCTGAATCATGCATTCAAATTCTGGACACGATCGCAGAAACTCCTGATACTCCTCATCCGTGCAAAACCCCATTACTCGTTCCACACCCGCTCGATTGTACCAACTGCGGTCAAACAGTACCATCTCCCCGGCGGCTGGCAGATAGGGTACATAGCGTTGAAAATACCATTGGGTTTTCTCTCGTTCTGTGGGTGTCCCCAGAGCCACCACTTTACACACACGGGGATTCAAGCATTCTGTAATCCGCTTGATTACGCCACCTTTCCCGGCTGCATCCCGTCCTTCAAAAACGACGACGACTTTTAATCCCTTTTGTTTAATCCATTCCTGCAATTTGACTAACTCAACCTGCAACCGACGCAATTCCCGTTTGTAAACTTTCTTCTTCAATTTCTTGGATTTGCCTTTGTCGGTTTTCACTTTTTCTTTTTCTTTGACCAGGGAATTTGGTTGATCTGTCACTTTTCCGTTGGTTGACTTGTTGGACATTATTTAAGATAGCTCTCGCTACTCTAGCTCAGGAAATCATAGAAAACCGCTATACAAGATTTTTTTGTATCAAAAATCACTCCCCAGCCTGAAAGACCTGTTTAACCGTCAAATTTAGATCCGGGAATGTGGGTGAAACAATGCGGTCATTTTCCCTAAACTGAGTCACCTGGTATTCACCGTCAATCAGTTGGTATACACTAAATGTCGGTCGTTTTGGGTTGCCAATGTAGCGCCTCCCTCCTAACCCCAGATAGTCAACAATCCAATACTCAGGAATACCCATCGCCTCGTAGTCTTCCAGCTTCAGCGCATAATCATCACTCCAATTAGTCGAAACGACCTCAATCACCAAACGTGCAGAAGACCCTTGAGTAATAATAGATTCTCGTTCCCATCGGGGATCATCTCTTATAGTTTGGGAATTCAACACAATAACATCCGGTTCATATCCGGACTCATAAGGGATGGGTTTGATCACACATTCCTTGGGAATAAAACTCTTATGTGAAGCCCTTCTGATTTCAACGTTTAGTTCAGCGATAAGGAAACCTGCTATCCGCGAATGTTTTCCCGTGGGTTTAGGCATTTCAATAATTACTCCATTGTGAAGTTCATAATGGTGTTCTGATTTCTCTGGATACCAAGCAATAAATTCATCGAATGTTACAGGTTTAGGTAAGGCTTGAATCATGGTCTGTGGGGAGAAAGGTTTCTCAAGGATGATTTCCCCACTTGAGGAAACCGTCCTCATTATCTTAACTGGAATGGTACTGACGCATAAGCTGGTGGGCAATGCCCACCCTACAGGATATCAAGGGTTTCGGCAATCCCCATATACACGCTTTTCAGTACCATGAATCTTGACTGGGCTTTGGCTAACCCAGAAAATCTAGCGACTATGGCGTGAGCCTCCGATAAGGTAACATTGTATCAATTCCCATAAATGTATCGATTTGTAAACAAGCACCTGACGAACTACAATTGTCTATGCAAACCATCGTTGCTCCTAGCCTTCATCCCTCCCATCGAACTCCAGGACATCCCCTTAAACTGGTTGTCTTGGGCGATAGCCTGATCTATGGATTTGGTGATCCCGAAGGTGGGGGCTGGGTTGAACGGCTACGACGCCAATGCATGTTACCCGAGAGTCCCGGTCATGTCCTCTACAATTTGGGCGTCCGAGGTGATGGTGTCAAGCAAGTCGAAGAACGTCTCGAACATGAGTTTCGCCGTCGGGGGGAACTGAGAAATCGCGTCCCTGATGCCATAATCTTGTCTGTAGGCGTGAATGATTCTGCCCGTGTCGGACGTTCCACAGGTCGTAATTACACAGACTTTGATAGCTTCCAACAGGAACTGGCAAATCTACTCAACCAAGCCCAGGGCTTATGTCCAGTTCTGTTTGTGGGAATGGTTCCTGTGGATGAAACGAAGATGCCTTTTCTGGATTGTTTCTACTATACTCATGATGATCAGTATCGCTATAAAGAAGCGACTCGTTTAGCTTGTCTGAGACGCCAGATTCCTTATCTGGATATTTTTGATCTCTGGATGAATCGGGGAACTCAGTGGTGGACAAAGCAACTGTCTCCAGATGGACTTCATCCCAATGTGATGGGGTATCGGGCGTTGCTAGATGATGTTCTGGATTGGGAACCGTTCCGTCATCTTTAAACAATTTTGTCGGCTATAGGTCTAAGGCGGGACATTTTGGTTAGGAAAGGGAACAGGGAACAGGGAACAGGGAACAGAGAACAAATTTGTCCCGGCTTGGGTGGGTAGCCTTTTGTCTTATGTCATACTCGCTCCCTGGAAAAGCCAGCTACGTCATTTGTCTGTGGTTATTGAGAATACTCGATTGATTCAATGTAAACGATGTCAAGAATAAGGAGAAGGACGTTAAATTATAGAATTCATGATTCATAATTCAAGGGTTCATTAGTCTTTGATTTTTAATCCCTTATCAAAAGGCGCCATGATATATACAATTAAACTGCGACTTTATCAAATCTTAGAGCGACCTGATATTAGGGATAGAGCTAGCCAAATCGTTGACGGAATTATTTGGACATTAATCGCTCTGAATTTGATTAGCTTTACTTTAGAAACAGTTGATCCAATCTGGCAGCAGTATAGACAATACTTTCTTATTTTTGAGAGATTTTCAATTGCCGTATTTACCGTTGAATATATATTAAGAGTTTGGATATGTACAGTCAATCCAGACTATAAGTATCCGGTATGGGGACGGCTACGATTCATGTTCACCCCTTTAATGATCATCGATTTAATTGCAATTTTACCCTTTTATCTACCCCTCCTATTTCCGGATTTGCGATTTTTAAGATCTTTACGCTTGTTTCGCTTTTTTAGGATTCTTAAGTTGAGCCGTTATTCAAGTTCATTAAGAACATTAGGACGAGTGATCCATTCCAAAAAAGAAGAATTAATTGTTAGCTTTTTCGTTTTGTTTATTTTATTATTCTGCGCTTCTAGTCTAATTTATTTTGCCGAACATGAGGCACAAGCAGAAGCGTTTCCCAATATCCCTATGTCCATGTGGTGGGGTGTGATTACCTTAACCACCGTGGGCTATGGTGATGTTTATCCGGTGACGCTAATCGGGAAATTACTGGGGGCGATATTAGCGGTGCTGGGAATTGGTTTATTTGCTTTACCTGCTGGTATATTGGCGTCTGGATTCTCGGAAGAACTCCAAGCGAAACACCCGATGAAACGCAAGCGAACCTCAAAGTTTTGTCCTCATTGCGGAAAACCTATTCATTGATCCCCACTCGGAATGTCTCATCCTCAAACAGAATGGCAAGGCAGTTTAGAGTTAGTCTATGCCAATGATCAAGGCAAAACCCGCCTAGTGCGCGATCGCATAACTTCCCCTCTGAAGGTACAGCGCCCGTTTTACCCAGAAAGGCAAGGGGTTTGTCATACGGTAGTCTTACATACAGCCGGAGGTGTGGTTGGCGGCGATCGCTTATCGCAAACCATCCACCTGCAAGAAGATAGCCAAGCCTTGATTACCACGGCGGCAGCAAGTAAAATCTATCGCAGCAACGGGCAAAGAGCCAGACAACAGATTCATATCCACGTCGAGGCGGGGGCTTGTTTGGAATGGTTACCGCAGCAAACAATTGTATTTAATGGTGCGGTTTATCAGCAGCAGATGACGGTAGAATTAGCGCCGGGCGCCAGTTGGTTAGCCTGGGAGATTACCCGATTTGGGCGTACTGCCAGGAAGGAGAGGTTCGTACAAGGAGATTGGCGATCGCATACCGAAATCTGGCAGCAAGGACGCCCGTTGTGGATTGATCGTCAGTGGTTACCGGGAAGGGAAGCGGTACTCGATAGTCCCCATGGATTAGCCGGACAACCCATTGTCGGAACGCTGATTTGGATGGGACCACCTGTGTCATCCGCGATCGTGGATAATGCTAGAAGCTTGTGGACAGCCAACCAACGCCAAGGAGAAGCCGGAGTGACCCAAACTCAGAACCAAGGATTATTATGCCGTTATCGCGGTTCATCAACCACTGAGGTGCGACACTGGTTTACAGAGGTTTGGCAATGTCTACGTCTTACTTATCTGGGACGCACGGTATCCAAACCACGAGTTTGGCTACTGTAAGTAGGGCTTGCTGAATAAGTATTGGGGAGATGGGGTGAGGGGGAGATGGGGGAGATGAGGGAGATGGGGGAGATGAGGGAGATGGGGGAGATGAGGGAGATGGGGGAAATGGGGGAGACTCACAAGGGTAGGTTTTTTAAGATTGGGGTTTAGGTAAGACTTAAAAGACAGGT
>CAZNNK010000591.1:0-4742 GCA_964574085.1 uncultured Coleofasciculus sp. | reverse complement strand
CGTGATAATACCCATAATATCAATTATATATCTTTTATCGGACGGACACTATTTAATATTTTGAGTAGTGCTTTATTCTTGCTATTTACTATTAGTTCATTTAGTTATTTCTTGCTGATAACCATTTTGCTGTTGTGGCAAAGATGATGGATTTTGTAACAATGGTATTATGGCAATCCAAACGAACAACGCTATCCAAACTAACAACGCTGTTTCCACAACAATTACAACCTGTGACCAATTTGCCCAAGTCGTTGATGACATATTTGGGAAACGGATCAAACCAGGTTTCCATCCTAATAAATTTAGCCATTCCTTCATTGTCTGGGGACGAGCTTGCACCAGAGGGTTCAATCCTTTCATAATAGCATCATTGACGCGATCGCTAATTTTAGGATTAATGGTTTTAGGTGGCTCTAATGAAATACCTTTACTAAGTTCTCTAGCATCGGGAGGCACTTTTCCTGTTAATAGATTGTACAAGGTTGCGGCTAAAGAATAGACATCGGTGTATGCTCCCCGTTGAGCGTTAGAGTTATACATTTCAATGGGTGCAAAACCCTCTTCAGCCTCTTGCTCTGGATTCGTCACAGTCAAATCATGGTCAAATTCTCGCACCAGACCAAAATCAATGAGGACAGCTTCAGATTGACCGTCTCGAAATCGCAACATTATGTTGGCGGGTTTCACGTCCCGATGCACCAAATCATGATCATGGACTTCAATGAGTGCTTCCCCTATCTGCACAATATAACGTAGTGCTTCCTTCTGCGGTAAAATACTCCGCTGGCGACTAGCTAGATCAATTCCAGCGATGTATTCCATTACGATGTAATACCGCCCATTTTCTTGAAAGTCGTCTTGAAACTGGGCAATATGATCATGTTTGCATCTTTTTAACTTTTTGGCTTCGTTCCGAAACTTTGATAGAATTTTGTCACGCTTGACTTGACCGAGTGAGTACAGTAAATCCTCGTCTAAGGTTTTGATAACAACACCATCTCCATTGGAATTTCTCGCCAGATAAGTAATACCAAAACGACCTCTTCCTAAAACTTTTTGAATGGTGTAATTACCACTTTTAAGTTTGTCTTTTGCTTTTAAAGCCATGGTTACTCCCCAATATTTAAAATTAATCAGCCCAATCATTCAGTTCAATTTAACCAATTGAGTGCCACACTTAAAACAGAACTTAGAATTGCTAGGATTCTTTGTCCCACAATTCGTACAGAAAACATGGGCTTGCGGCGTTACACTCTTCGCCTCAATCTGAGTTGGCGCATTCCCCCCATCACTCCGAGGCTGCTGCACAACCCCTGGCGACACAGACTGACTCTCTACCTTCAATTTATACCGCTCAATCACATCCAACAAAATCCGCGCCTCTCGCTTATAATCAGGACTATCTTTTCCCCCCTGCTTATCCAACTCCAACGCCCGTTGTTCCAAATACTGTGTCAATTGCCCAAAAATGGCTTGCTTTTGTCTGGGCGTTTCTGCTGCATTCAATTTCTGCATCACTTGACGCTGAATCTCTTCCCTATCTGGGCGACAAGCTAACACCTCCAACACCTGAGACGCTTCTTCCCAACTGGAAGCAATATCCACCGATTCTGCACCAATTGCCGTTTGCCGAGTATAGCGAATCACAGTTTCCTTTGTCGTGCGATTTTCTTCTTGACGCAATACCCCCAGCGCCCGTGCTTGAACCACTAAACTAAAAATAGCCGGATCTTCGGGAAACACATCCCAAAACGGTGGTTCTTTTTGCAGATGTACTGGAATGGGTAAATCGCGACTTTCTCCCCGTAACTGCGCCCGTTTCGCCACAATACTTTCCCCTTTCCAATCTTGATAGGATTGGCGTAATTCTTTCATCCCATCAATACAACGTAGGGAAAATCCGCCTGTTTCTTGGACAAATACCAGGCGATGTCGTTCTAAATCGCCCAAGGGTTTAATCGATTCCTCATTTCCCAGAAATTCTTCTAATTTCGGGATAATTTTCTGTGCGGCTGGATCACTGGTGTTCCGCCCACCCAATAGCGCCACATTCGTATTCGTTGCGGGCGTAAATCCGGCATCTTTCCCGGTTAATACGGAACGCGCAAGCAGAATTAACGGTTTAGACTTGTTATAAGCAATGCGTAAATTATTCACAATCTCGGCATCATCATTAAACACCTTAAACAGGCGATCGCACGCGGCTAAGTCTTGCTGCAATTTACTACTCTGCGGCGCTTTCGCCACTACTCCCTGACTGCGGTCAACAATGATCTGCCGCAAATCCTCATCTTGCACATCCGGGATTTCGGTAATATCAAATAACCGCATCACCTCATCTGCCATCCGGGTTTCTTTCCACAAGGGACTGGCTAAATTTAGCACTTCTTCAGATAAGGTACTACACACCCCATTCATGCCCATCTCATAAGCCGTTTGACTCCCCTCCGACGCCCCTGCCAACTGCTCAATTAAATCCTGATATAATCCATTCAGTTCCTGTCGGTCATACAACTTAATCCCATTAATCACTAATGCATCCGCACTCTCCGCCTGCCGATTCGCTTTTTCCTGATACAAATCCCGTGCCTGAATCAGCTTTTGCGTCCAGCGGTTGAATCGCCGCTCTAATACCGTTAAATGCTCTTGTAACCGACTAATTACTTCCAACCCGATGCCCCGTGCCTTGCGCTGAATCGTTGCCGTTAAACAGCCTTCTAACCCGATCAGGGCTGAGTCACAATACTCCTCCATTTTGGCTTGTTTGGTCACACCAAACTTATCCTTAAATTCAGTAATATCTTGCAGCGCCGCTTCATATTGTCGCTGGCGTTCCGATTCCTTCGGTGACCAAATCTTATCCTGTTCCCGGCGAAACTTATCACTGGCATCCTCAAAAATCTGTCGCACCGTTGCTAAGAATGCATCAGCAAATTTAGGTCCTTGACGGCGGTTCTCTAGAATCTGATAAAACTCATCCTCTAAGGCTTTCCGCCCCCGTTTAATCAATTGATCTCGGTTATCGTACATCTTTTTCAGGAAGTCCCCATGTAACCGTTCATCGGGACTAATTTCGCGAAAATGATCGGTGCGATAATTATCAACCTTTGGCTTGAGATACCCATCGACAAATCGCAGAATATTCCCCTTTTCCGACGCCAACATCTTCACCCCTTGCTGGGTGCATTGCAGCCAGTTATCGGTGGCAATTTCATCGCGAATACTATTGACCCACTCAGAAATAACAGCTAAATAAGACCGATCTGCCGCCGCTGATAAATCAGCAATTAATTCCGCCTCAGTTAACCGCATCCGCTTCAGGATATCCCCTCGCACCAATTCCAACAATTGCGGCGGTAACTGCACCGACTCATTCAACCACCACCCAATTAAATCTTTTGCCAAACGATTCGATAAGGATGTTCTAATTTGAGCGATGGGAATTTCTATCGTAGACAAACCAAAACTCATAAAGTTCTTGGGATACCCTCGTCCCCCCGGATCAGCCTGCGCCCAAGCCCCCTTAATATTGTCGCGAATGGAGCGTTTATGGGGGGCAAAATCTGAGGTTAAATCCAGAAAAATGTTCTGAGCAATCATTTCCCGCAGTTGATCCAGTTTAAAGTCACTTTCACCGTTTTTAGTTCCGACTAAATAGGTAAAATCAAAGGGAGGGCGTTTGCTGCGGACTTCATCGGTTAAACTGTTACTAAACTGGGCAACATATTCGGTGCGGTAGTCAGAGAAATAACTTAATTCCATTAAAGCCGCATAGCCATTTGCCAAAACGCGATCGCCCACACTAATTCCCACAAACGCATTCGGCATCGGCACAATGGCGGTAATGAGGGGACTGCCTTCTCCCTCTAACCATTTGCGAATACTATAGCCCATATCGATGAGCATTCCACTGCCCGTTCCGCCGGATAAGGAACCGGTGATGAATACATTAATGGCGTTGGTACTCACTTTAATTCCATAGCGATCTAACATAAAATTTTCCCGCCCTTTAACCCGTTGACAGGCGGCGATAAATTTATCCCGAATCTCGTGATAGTTACACCATAAAGCAAATCGCCCACAAGCCCGAATTTGTCCAGCACCAGCTTCCAGGGAGGTAATATTGCGTTCTAATTCTCTGGGAAACCAACGATTAATCCAGGGATAGTTTTCCATGTTAGACACCATATCCCGGACTTGTTTACCACTGACACTTGCCCAGTGTTTTTCGTTGTCTTTTAAAGGCGAACCAGCGGCGTCGGGGTTGTTGATTTTATAGTCTTTATCGGTGTCAATAACCAGGAAGCTGAGGATGGGGAAGTTGGTTAAGTTGCCGTAAGTTTCTGCAACTAAGCGTCGGACTCGGGAGACGATTTCGGCACCGGTGCCACCAATCCCAATGAGGATGGTGGGAACCATGCTTTTTTCTTCGACTGGAGTTGCCATGGTGGTTTCTTGGGTGAATGAACGAGAATTGGTAGGGGTTGTAGCTTTTTGTCTGAAGCCTTATGTGTCGAGTCTATAGGCAGGCATATTTTCCCATGCTGAAAAGTATACCATAGAAAAACACTGATTTCACGGATTTACAGCAATCATTGAGGTGGGGCTTGAGGATGTTAGTTGCACTGATTTCACAGACCGATAGAGGTTTGAGACTCTAATGAAAAGAGGATTGGATTGAGTAATATAGCAGTTCCAAATGAAACGTGAAAATATTACCCCTCCCAAACCCTCCCCTT
>CAZNNK010000590.1:0-4743 GCA_964574085.1 uncultured Coleofasciculus sp. | reverse complement strand
TCGGGCGCACGTCGGTGTGTCGGGCGCACGTCGGTGTGTCGGGCGCACGTCGGTGTGTCGGGCGCACGTCGGTGCGCCCCTACGGTTTCGGAATTCCTCAAATCAGGTGTGCCGAACTACTACCCTTTTACCGTTACTCCCCACATAAACGACCCATGATTAATTCCCCATTGGCTAATCGATATATCCCCGTGGGCTCGATAATCGGATCACCCATTTTCCAAGGGCGGCGAGTTGAGGAAGATTCTTCCCCAGCTTCCCCATCTCCCTGACTGGGAATAGACCGCACCGTCCCCGTCTGATACGGTGTAACATAAAGATCCCCAGGACGGAAGGGGATACCCCCTGTACCCGTAATAAAGAAGCTACCCCGTTTTGGTTCATGGCGACGGGCGATGCAACTTTCGGCAATCAGTTTGTCGGTATCGATTTGATTATTCGATAAGGGGGTGAGGCTGTTGCGAACTGCGCTGGTGTCGGGTAGGGTAATCACCCCTTCGACTGCACCTGTGGCATTGATATCCACTCGACCATTATGATCCAGGGTATCAGGATCAGTGCCTTTGGGGGCGGGAGCATAGGCAAAACCGAAGAAGACGGGAGTATTGAAGGTGATATCACCCCCTTTGCCATCTTGGGCGAATGCCAGGATATCACTATCGGCAAATGCCAGGATGGTGTCGGCAGTTAGGGTAATATTACCGCCACCGCCGACTCCAGAGGCGACATCGGTTCTGATGTCACTGTCACCAAATAGGCGGATGTCAGAAGCGGTGATGGTAATTGCACCGCCTGCGGATTGAGTTGCGGAGGTTTCAATTGAGCCATTGTTGGCACTGAGTTGTCCAGTGTCTACGGTGATAGTGCCCGCCGGGGCTGCACCTGTGGATTGGGCGAGTATACGGGCTTGGTTGGTGAGGGTGAAGGATTCAGTGGCGTTGATGGTGAGATTACCGCCTAAGCCTTCAGGGTTGGGGGAGGCGGTGGAAGCGGATATCGTTGCGCCGTCGGTAATGGTGAGATTTTGGGTATCAATGGTGAGGTTTCCGGCTGCACCATCGCCTGTGGTTTCTACCGAAAGTTGTCCTTGTCCGCGAATGGTGATAGCTTCGGGTGCGGTGACGCTTAAGCTTCCCCCTTCACCGCTACCGGAAGTAGCAGCAGAGATTTTGGCGTTATCTTGAAGATTAATGGTTAAATCCTGTCCATTGGCAAAGGGTTGCAGGGTTAATGCACCAGCGGGGGCGACGCCTTCGGTTTCGGCTAATAAACCTATTTCTGTGCCTTTGAGGTTGATTTGAGAGGCATTGACATCGATGCTACCACCTTCTCCTAAACTGGTGGCAGTGGCGCTGGTGGTGATGGAACCATTGTTGGCGGTTAGTTGTTCGGTGTTTATGGTGACGTTGCCAGCTTTGGCGGCACCTGTAGATTGGGCGAGTAAACTGGCTTGATTGGTGAGATTGAAGGATTCGGTGGCGTTGATGGTGAGATTACCGCCGACGCCGGAGGGGTTGGCGGAGGAGGTGGAGGCGGAGATAGAGGCGCTATCAGAAATGTTGAGCCGCTGTGTGTCAATGGATAGGTTACCAGCAGCGCCATCACCCGTGGTTTCTACCGAAAGTTGACCATTACCGCGAATTGTTACCGCTTCGGGTGCGGTGACAGTTAAGTTTCCTCCCTTGCCACTACCGGAAGTGGAAGCAGAAATTTGAGGGTTATTTTCAAGGTTTATAGTTAATGTTTGTCCGTTGTTAAAGGGTTGCAGGGTTAATGAGCCTGCGGGTGCAACTCCTTGGGTTTGGGCAAATAAACCACTGGTGTTACCGGAGAGGTTAATTTGAGAGGCGTTGACATCAATATTGCCTCCTTCTCCTAAACTGGTGGCAGTGGCGCTGGTGGTGATGGAACCATTGTTGGCGGTTAGTTGTTCGGTGTTTATGGTGACGTTGCCAGCTTTGGCGGCACCTGTAGATTGGGCGAGTAAACTGGCTTGATTGGTGAGATTGAAGGATTCGGTGGCGTTGATGGTGAGATTACCGCCGACGCCGGAGGGGTTGGCGGAGGAGGTGGAGGCGGAGATAGAGGCGCTATCAGAAATGTTGAGTTGTTGGGTGTCAATGGATAGGTTACCAGCAGCACCCTCACCCGTGGTTTCCACCGAAAGTTGACCATTACCGCGAATTGTTACGGCTTCGGGTGCGGTGACAGTTAGGTTTCCTCCCTTGCCACTACCGGAAGTGGAAGCAGAGATTTGAGCGTTATCGGTTAAGTTGAAGTTGGTTGTGACAATTTCTATATTGCCGCCGTTGCCAGTGGAGTCAATTTCTGTATTGGCAAATAATCCACTATTAGGTCCTGTTTCTGTGATACCGTTAGCAACAAACGGATCGATGGGGTTGGGAAATTTGGCAATGCGGTTGGCGTAATTCGGGTCACTACCAGATATAGTTATCTGGTCTGTTGCATTAACAAATATATCGCCTGCTTGTCCTTGACCAAATGTTGTTGTTATTAGCTGTCCGCCACCCGTCGCCTCAAATGTACTGCCGACATTCACTGTGATATCGCCTCCCTGCCCATCCCCTTTGCTGCGGGCACTTAAAGCGGCTCCATCTGCAATTCGGAATGTTTGAGTGTCAATAATAATATCGCCAGCGTCAAAAGTGGTATCGGTGCTGGTAAATAATCCACTAGGCAATCCACTACTGGGAACACTGCCTGAGATATCGACAACATCAGCATTAATGTAGATATCACCTGCATCTCCTTGTCCCTGAGTACTGTTTTTGATAATAGCGCCATCTGTCAGCACTAGAGAACCAGCCCTGATATTAAGCTCTCCACCAAAACCTGTTCCACCCGTGAGTACACCTAGAGTAATTCTGGTTGATTCCCCAGTTGGGGCAGTCTCTCCACCAATGAGCGAGAGTGTACCTTTGACATCTAAATTGATATCTCCCCCCCGTCCTATTGCACCATAGCCTAAATCTCCTCCAATTACAGCATTTGAACTCAAAGAAAGCTGTTCAGATTGGATGTTGATTGTGCCTGCATTACCTTGTCCTTGAGTATTGACACCCAGCGCAGCGCGATTGGCTAAGGAGATCGATTTAGCCTCGATGTTGATGTTGCCACCATTACCCGTTGCCGTCTGTTCTACAGTACTGTATGCACCACTAATCCATCCGTTACTACTGTCATTAAAGTCCACCTGCTCGCGGACGGTTATATCTATGTTGCCAGCATTTCCCTCTCCACGAGTGCGGGCTTCTATTAAAGCACCATTAGTCACTGAGAGTGACCCCGCCGTGATACTAACGCCGCCTGAGTTGCCTTTTGCTCCTGGTTCTACATTGCTCAGTGCCGCAGTGGGTAGCCCATTGAATCCATCAAAAGAAACATGATCGCGGGCATTGATAATTACCCTACCCCCATTTCCTTGTCCGCTAGTTCCAGCATTGAGCCGAGCACCGTTGGTGACAGACAACGACCCAGTGGTGATGTTGATGTCGCCACCTTGACCTACGGCTTCCTGTTCTACTCTGCTCAAGACAAAACCACGATCAAAGGAGACCTGATCCAATGCTTCTATATTCACGCTACCTGCATTCCCTTGCCCAAAAGTGGGGGCGGATAAGGAAGCACCAGTGTTTACAGACAGCGATCCAGTGGTGATGTTAATGCTGCCACCATCCCCCTCTCCTTGTGTATTGACTTGGCTGAATACCCTACTGTCGTTATCCACAGTAACCGTATCGTAGGCAACAATATTTACACTGCCTGCATCCCCCTGTCCAAAAGTTGTAGTACTTAGTCTAGAATTGTTGCTAATAAAGATTGATTGCGCTTCAATATTAATGTCTCCCCCTTTGCCTGCTCCATAGGTTCTACTTCTGATCGTGTGATTGTTCTCAACCCGGACTACTCCATTCTCACTAACAATAGTTATATCTCCGCCACGAGCCAATGGATCAGACGAATAAATAGTAGAGATAATTTCTCCGGGAATAATGTCACCAAAGGCATCAAGTTGAATATCTCCCGCGTTGCCACTTCTGGAATCAGTTGCCAAATCTCCCTCAGTAGTGTCTATTGTTCCATTTGTACTGGTAAGGTGGATAAGTGAGCCATTGCCCGATTCGGCACTCGAGTTTAAGGTAGCCGTGCGAATATCACCCTTGGCAGTGAAAATAATGGTTCCGGCATTACCTGTGCCACCCGAGTTATCCCGAATTTGAGAGGTGACATTCCCCCCAGTGGTGTCAATCTCTCCCGCCGTGCTGGTGAGGGTAACGTTTCCACCATTGCCTGAACCCTCTGTCTGAGAATCTATCTCACCCGTGATGATGTTACCATTGGCAAACAAGGTGATCAACCCACCATTTCCGGCACTACCAGAACCAGAGTTCGCGGCAGATAAGAGATTGCCCGTGTTAATGCTGCCGTTGGTGGCGCTAAGATTAATCGCACCTCCATTTGCTGCACTCTCAGAATCAGAGCGTGAGTCAGAACTCAAGTTGCGCGTGTTAATGCTGCCGTTGGCTGTGACGAGGCTAATTGTGCCTCCATTTGCTGCTGTTCCCCCATCAGAAGAGAGCGAGTAAGCGTATGCATGATCATCGATAGTAATATCGTTAGCGGCACTGAGATTAATATTTCCCCCATTTGCTGCATTACCCGAATTAGACCACGAGTCAGAAAACAACGAATCTCTGATATGAATTCCATCGCCGCTTTCAA
>CAZNNK010000589.1:0-4747 GCA_964574085.1 uncultured Coleofasciculus sp. | reverse complement strand
GGAGATGGGGGAGATGGGGGAGATGGGGGAGATGGGGGAGATGGGGGAGATGAAAAAAAAAAAGATAAATGACGAATGACAAATGACGAATGACAAATGACGAATTCCCCCAGTTTCTTGCTAAACTATGTCAGGGGTTCCAACTAAATGCCACAGTAATACATTCTTACTGCACTCCTGAATTTCTTAATCCTTAAAGCCTAATGTTTGACTGCATTATTGTTGGAGCAGGTCCTGCTGGGGGAACTGCTGCCTATCACCTCGCCAAGCGAGGACGTTCGGTACTGATTCTAGAAAAAGATTCTTTACCTCGATACAAGCCCTGTAGTGGTGGTGTGTCTCCAAGCGTGCAACAGTGGTTTGATTTTGATCTGGCACCTGCGATCGCACTCAATGTCAGCCGAGTTCGCTACACCTGGCAAATGGATGATCCGGTGGAGGTCAGTCTCAAGAAACAAAAACCGGTCTGGATGGTACAGCGAGATGTTTTCGACCAGTTTTTGATCGAACAGGCAAAAGAGCAAGGCGCTCAACTGCAAGACCAAACGACTGTCACGGGTATTGAATTTAAAGGCGATCGCTGGCAGGTTAACACAACTAATGAACCTCTAGAAGCCCGTTACCTGATCGCGGCGGATGGTGCCAATGGTTCTATGGCAAAATGGTTAGGCTTTAAAGATCGTCCCCAGCGGATGGCGGTGACGCTAGAAGCCCCCAATCCCGCTCCCACAAGCAGTGACCCGACGATCCATTTTGACTTTGGGCAAGTGAAAAATGGCTACATCTGGAATTTTCCCAAAACCGATGGCTATTCGGTCAGTGTGGGGACGTTTAAGGGGAATGACAAGCAAGATTTACAAAAAATAGGCACGAAGTATATTCAGCAACTCAATATTGATCCGAAACTCTGTCAAGTTCACAGTCATCCAATGTGTCTGTGGGATGGGAACCAAAAGTTACACGGGCAAAACGCGCTGTTGGTTGGGGATACCGCTTGTTTGGCTGATCCATTTACGGCTGAAGGCATTCGTCCCTCTATCTTTAGTGGCGTCAAAGCGGCAGAGGCAATTGATGCGGCTTTAGGCGGTAAAACCAATGCCCTAACCCAGTATACCCAGATAATTCAGGATGAATGGGGTAACGAGATGGTTTGGGCGAAACGGTTAGCTGGTGCCTTCTATGGTTTTCCGAAAATTGGCTATAAGGTAGGTGTCAAGCGACCTTCAGCAACTTTGATTATGCTCCAGATTTTATGCGGGGAATTGAAGTATTCAGAAGTAGCAAGTTTGGCAATTAAACGTTTGAGTGGCGGATTCTTTTCAAGGTAGGGTTGTCATTTGTCATTTGTCATTTGTGGAGTCGGGTCAATTTCCCAAATATTAAAAATCTCACGGATCACTGACCGTGAGATTTCGTTGCCTCGAAAGAGTTTTATGAGAAAAGTCCGGCTAAGTTATGCAAATCTCTATCTTGAGAGGCTGCATATCTTAGCAAGTGAAGCGTTAGCTTAGAGAAGCGCGACTGCGATCATAGCTAGTCCGGAAACTAGAATTGGGTTTGCCTTGAATAGAATCCCAGTGGCTGACGTTATCAACATCGAAACCGACTTCATTAGCGGCTCGATTGAGCATCGATTGTTGTCTGTTCTTGACGGCGTGATGGTGACGCATCATTAAGGCTCTGGCTTGTTCTTGAGTAGACATTTGTTGATCCTCCGATTGCTAAGCGTGAGATTTGATTGAGTTTTTTCTTCTTAGAACTTTAAAACCTTGTTTAGCTTAGGGAAGCACGGCTGCGCCCGTAACTGGTACGGAAACCAGAATTGGGTTTGCCTTGAATTAAATCCCAATAGTTGACGTTATCAACATCGAAACCGACTTCATTAGCTGCTCTATTGAGCATGGATTGTTGCCTGTTCTTGACGGCGTGATGATGACGCATCATTAAGGCTCTAGCTTGTTCTTGAGTAGACATTTGTGTATCCTCCGATTGCTAAGCGTGATATTTGACTGAATTTTTCCTTACAAAATAACTATAACAAGAAAATTCTGTAACAATCACTACAGAATCGCTTTATTTACAAAACTTAATGTTATAGTTTTGAAACATAACACCCTCAGACAGACAAGTTGTCTGATCACGAAGACAAGTTAAGCTAGATCACAGCAAAGGGTGCGAGGATGGGGAAAAATTATTTGCTGTTCCCAGCTTTCTAGACGTGCCATGGCACGTCTCTACACTGTCTACTCCTCTGGAGAAGATGGCTCAGATTCAGGCAGAATGCGGACACGGGCAAATTTGAGTCCTGTGATTCCTTGCAATTTTTCCACCGTGCTGGATTCGATATGAGTATCGACCCAACCTTCGCGGGCGAGGAAGCGTAAGTATTGTTGATATTCTGTCCACTCCGCTTGGCTGGAATAGACAATAGTCAGCATCCCCGGTTGGGTGATGCGAGTTTGGGTGGTAGCGTCGAGGGCTTTGTCAATCCGTTTTTTGACGATTTCGTAGCGGGTATCACGGGTGCTACTGCGTAAGTCGAAGATTTTTTCCGTTTGTTCGTCGTGGAAAATATCCACCGTGGTTTCCTGGACTAATACCAGATGAGTGACTTGTAACGGAGTATCAAAGCGATCGCGCATTTTAAAACAAGTCCTCGCACAGTCACAGATTGCCCGTAGCTGTTCGTAGCGCAGACAGTGGAGATGGAATACAGTAAACTGCGCGTTAATCGAAGTCCCCGCATAGATCATGTGATCAATCCCATCAGTGAGTTCGTGATCACAGTAGTGGGGGATAATCTGCTGCATCCGCACTTGCCACCGTTCCCAGGTTTGGCGTAGTTGTTCGTTAATCTCATAAAGCATGCGATCATAGCGATCGCGTGCGGTATAGACACAGCCATGAGGATTGTCGCAAGCTTGTTTATAGGCGTTTACCGCGTCAACCGCCGCGTCGCCACAGTCTTGGAAATATTCAAAATAAATTTCCAGATGATTCCTTAAATACTTAATCGCTGTCACCTCTTCATCCACCGTCACCCCTTTGTCTAACCGTTCAATATAAGCTGACAAATCTAGGCGCAATTGTTGCAACAAGGGCAGCGGCTGGAATTGGTTCGTGGCATCCACTATCGCCATTGCCAAATTAAACTGGCTGAGTAAATCGGCTTGGATTGCCCGATTTCTTTCATTCGACGAACCCCGAATATCGGAAATCCCATACATCGGATGAACATCGGTAAACACAATCGGTTCTGGGGGAAGTCCCCAACTGCGGCGTTCCGCTTCTTCCAGAAACCGCCATTCTACGGCAGGATGGATATGATTAAATTGACTTTGAGCCGCTTGACGCAGGGCGGCGGTTAAGGCGGGGATTAAGGCACCAGCATGGTTGATATCCAAGGAATCGAAATGATCCGCCTGATCACTGGTTAACCCAACCATTCCCATCAAGTTTTGACTAGGGGTTTCGGCTTCAGCCGCCGAAACCGTGAGGGGAATCAGTAAAAGGGAACGAGTTCCTTGGTTAAACAAGGTTTGTTCACATTCGGTTTGACAATGACTCTCTAAATTGGCGACAATCCAAACCCGATTTGCTTGGGCGGCGGCTTGGAAATGGGAACCTTGCAGGGAATCCCAGTTATAGACTTCGGTTTGAATCAGTTGATCATTTTCACTGGTAAACAGTTTCACCTCTTGGCGCTTCACCCGCAACAACAGAATCTGATCAGCGCGAAACAGCGATCGCATTTTTTGATTGAACAGGCGAAACTTCTCAGAACGTAATAGGGAATCACGTTCAACCAGTAGGCTAATCAGTTGTCGAATTGTTTCTTGGTGGGTAACATCTAATCCTTCCCACAAAAGCTGACCCTTAACCCGATAATTCTCTAGATTTAAACGTTGTTCCCAGATAGGATTAAGGATAATTTGTCGAATCGGTTGTTGGCAGAAATCGATATCCGACAATTCATCAATTTCTGGATTAATCCGTTCAACCGTTAAATGTTTAGAACGCAGCCAAAATTGCACACAATGGGGTTCGGAATCGGAGGAATTATCGAGAGTCGCGATAACAGGTTCATCTAAAAATCGCCATTGGCTATGATTAATTTTATATACATCTCGTAATATTAGTGCCAGTAAATGACGTCGATATAACTGTTCGAGGGTTTTAGCATCAACGTTTATAAATAAATCAAATAGGTGAATACCCTGGTGTTGTAAGTTCCCCGTGGGAGCATCAATCCCGATTAAGCGGCAAAAGGCATGATTGGCATAATACAGAGCGAAGTTCCCCGGCTCAACCCACGCCATCAACAGTTTGCTATGGTGCTGAAAACGCGCCAACCAATCATGATTTCCCGAATTTGCCTGATTTGTCATCGTTATGCGATCGCTAAATGTTGATTCATCCGTTACGGGTTGAGAATGGGAATTAGAGTTAGACATCGCAGGCGGGTTAATCTCCGGGGAAGTGTCGGCAATGGACTGTCGGTTTTCATCCCACATCAGGGTAAAAGGGTGATGAAACCATAAGCCGTCTTTCCATTTGATCATAGAATTTAAAACTTGACAAGTTAAGAGAACTATAATTTTAAAATTTTGCAAAAATTTTCTCATAAACCACTTGTCATGAGTCACGATTAACGTAAGCCCCAACGAAACACCATCGTAGGGTGGGTTAGGCGGTATTCAATTGAGGAAATAACCATTAAATTTTGATATCCGCCGTAACCCACCAA
>CAZNNK010000588.1:0-4753 GCA_964574085.1 uncultured Coleofasciculus sp. | reverse complement strand
GGAAGATGGGGAAGATGAGGGAGATGAGGGAGATGGGAGACAAAATTTCTATAGCCCATTACCCTATTCCCTATTCCCTGTTCCCTGTTCCCTGTTCCCTAACAAATGACAAATGACAAATGACGAAGGACGAATGACAAACCCCTATGTACTGCTGGAATCAGCGAGCTTGGCTATGGATTCTTCAACGATTGTAGCGGCTGCATCCACTTCTTCCGCCGAGACAATCAAGGGTGGGACAAAGCGCACCACCTTCGGACCGGCGGGTACTAGCAGTAATCCTTGCTCCATCGCCGCTTTCGCCACATCCACCGGTGTAAATTCTACATCCGCGTTCAACTCCATTCCATTAATCAGTCCCCAACCACGCACCTCAGAAATTAGCTGGGGATAGTTCATCGCGATCGCTCTTAAACGAGTCCGCAACTGTTCACCCCGTTCCTGAACGTTTTGCAGAATACCTTCCCGTTCCAATGTCTGACCCACGGTTAATGCCGTCGCACAAGCCAAAGGATTCCCGCCAAAGGTACTGGCGTGATCCCCAGGTTGAAACACATTACAGAATTGCTTACATAGCATCGCCCCAATTGGAACACCGCCAGCTAATCCCTTGGCGCTGGTAAAAATATCGGGTTCAATCCCTAGATTCTCATATCCCCAATACTTACCCGTGCGACCCATGCCAACTTGTACTTCGTCTAAAATCAGCAGGATACCCGTCTCGTCACAGATTTTCCGCAAGCGCAGGAAGTAATCCAACTCGCCTGGACGCACACCCCCTTCTCCTTGCAGGGGTTCCAGCATCACCGCCCCGACTCGTTGATCCCCTTCATCCAATTCTGTGATCGCATCTTCCAAAGCACCGATATCGTTATACGGCACATAATAGAATCCCGGCACTAAAGGGTCAAAATTCTGCTGATACTTGGGCTGACCCGTAGCTGTAATCGTGGCTAACGTGCGTCCGTGGAAACTGGCATTCGCAGTCAAAATTACAGGTTTCTCAATCTCTAGAACCGTGTGGGCGTATTTCCGAGCCAATTTAATCGCCCCTTCATTCGCCTCCGCACCCGAGTTACAGAAAAAGACGCGATCGGCACAGGAATGCTCAATCATCCACTGCGCTAATTCTCCTTGAGGGGGAATATAGTAAAGATTAGAAACATGGTGCAGGGTTTTGATTTGCTGCGTCACCGTTTCGATCAGAGCCGGATGAGCGTGACCCAAGGTACAGGTAGCGATCCCAGCGACAAAATCGAGATAATCACGTCCGGCTGTATCCCAAACTCGACAACCCATACCCCGTTCTAGGGCGATAGGGAAGCGATTATATGTTCCCATCACGTTAGTATCGAAGTTGCTGGGATTGTATGCAGTCGATACACCCTCTGCTGATTCAGCAGGAATTCCGGGATTCTCGACGAGAGTTGGTTTGGTCACGAACATTATCTCCTAATTTGATTGGTCATTTTTCAGGGAATAGGCAACAGGCAACAGGGAATAGGCAACAGGCAACAGGGAATGGGCAATGGGCAATGGGCAATAGGCAAGGTAGAGTTTTGAGTTAACTTCCCCATCTTCCCCATCTTCCCCATCTTCCCCAGCTCCCCCAGCTTCCCCAGCTCCCCCAGCTCCCCCAGCTCTCTCAGCTTATTTTCACCCGATCGGTAGAGAGGAAAACAGCGACCTGTATGAGATTCTGTATATAGCCCATTGAGTTTGCCGCTATAATCCATACATCTATGCTGTTCAATATTTTGTAATCAGGGCAACAACTAGCCAAATTGCTTCTGGTAGCCTTAGAATCAGTATTTTCTAATCCTAAACATAGAGAAGGTATCGAGATGGGGGTGCGCCTTGGATGGCGACTCTCACTCAAATCGTCTCTCTCTTATGTTGTTGAGCTGTACAGCCTATAGCTAGAGCCAGTTTTGAAAATTTTTCATTGACAGTACCCCTTTATATTCAGTCCATCTGCTCAATCTGTCTGTCTAACTGACTGATTGCCGAAAAACCTAATCACAAGCTTTCATAACACTCCTACTTCAAACCATAACTATGACTATCACACAATTGAACCCAACTTCTACTCGTCAGTTTACAGAAGATACGGATTTTTCTCACCCTCAGACTGATCAAATTTCCGACAATGACCAAAATAGTGTCGAAGTCGAATTTTCCGAATCCGAGACTCGTCCAGGAAAAACGCGGCAATCTGGCTACCATAAAACTAGCTCTGATGATACAGTCGGAGCCTTCTTCAAGGAGATGGCTCGTTATCCCTTGCTGAAGCCAGAAGAAGAGATCGAGTTAGCCACTCAGGTTCAATTCCTGGTCGAAATGAACGAGATGACTGAACGCTTGCATCAGGAGTTGGGGCGCAAGCCAACGAACGCGGAACTGGCTCAAGCCCTAAATCTGACCGAACGTCAATTTGAAAATCGCCTCTACCGAGGACAGATATCTAAGCGTAAAATGATTCGCTCCAACTTACGCTTAGTCGTTTCCATCGCCAAGCGTTATCTTAACCGGGGAGTTCCTTTCCTAGATTTGATTCAAGAAGGCGCATTAGGGCTCAATCGGGCGGCGGAGAAGTTCGATCCCGCCAAAGGCTATAAATTCTCCACTTATGCTTATTGGTGGATTCGTCAGGCGATTACCCGCACCATTGCTAATGACGCCCGCACAATTCGCTTACCGATTCACATTGTCGAAAAGCTGAATAAGCTGAAAAAAATGCAGCGGGAACTCAAGCAGAAACTGCAACGTAGTCCCAACGAAACCGAACTCGCAGAAGCCTTAGACATTAGCCGCACTAGCTTGCGTCAGTTGTTACAATTACGTCGGCGATCGCTCTCTCTCAACCATCGCGTGGGTAAAGGCGAAGATACAGAACTCGTAGATTTACTGGAAGACAACGATTTGCACTTGCCCGAACAGCAGATGAGCGAATCGATGATGCGTCAAGAGATTTCCGATGTCTTAAGCGATGTTCTCACCGAACGGGAAAAGGATGTCATTTCTCTGCGCTATGGGTTGGCAACGCCTGAAGCCTACACCTTAGAGGAAGTGGGCAGCATGTTCAACCTTTCCCGCGAACGGGTACGTCAGATTCAGAGTAAAGCCATGCGGAAGCTGCGCCGTCCTCAAGTTGCTCGTCGCCTACAAGGGTGGTTAAGTTAGGATTGGTTTTGTAGTAAGCGCTTTAGCGCTGATGGCACGCTTCGTGCCAACTACGAACGAACAATGAGCAAGCTAAAGATACGACCAGCTACCCCAACGGATGTGCCAGTGCTGTTTGAACTCATTCAAGCACTGGCTGAGTATGAGAAGCTGTCTCACCTAGTCACAGGGACGGTGGACGCTCTCCAAGACCACCTGTTTGGGGCTAAACCTTATGTTGAGGCAATTCTGGCAGAGTATGAGGGGCAAACGGTAGGCTTTGCCCTATTTTTCTCTAACTATTCCACCTTTTTGACCAAACCGGGCATTTACATCGAAGATTTGTTCGTGCGCCCGGAATTTCGGCGTCAGGGTATCGGGAAAGCCTTGCTAACCTATATTGCCCAACTAGCGTTAGAACGGGATTGTGGGCGCTTAGAGTGGTCAGTACTGGACTGGAATGAACCTGCGATCGCATTTTATCAGCGCCTCGGTGCTACAGTACTACCCGACTGGCGCATTTGCCGAGTCACAGGCGATGCGCTTCCCCAATTAGCGTCACAAACCTTATATAATCTTTAGATTGGTTTACAACGTATGTCGCCAAGGCTGATGAAATATCAAAAACTGTGTTTTTCCTCTTGCCGTCAGTGATCCCAGTCTTTTACAAAATTAAGTAGATCTACTTAAGATTGTGATTAACTGTTTCAGGGAATGAGGAGAACATCATGATTTGGGTGAATGAACAGGTCGATCCGGGAGGTTTGATTTATTCGTGCATTGCTTGTTGTGACGAGGCTCAAGCCAAAGACTGCCATGAATCGTTCCAGCAGAACTTGACAGAGGAGCAAAAATCAGCAGGTTGGGTGGCGCGTCTGAGAACCGTCAGTTCCTGGGATGAGGTGCCAGTTAATGCGTTGAAGCTGGACTGAGGATGGTTGTACATTCCGGGATTGTAGGGGCGCACCGACGTGCGCCCAAAAAACTACAAACGGCGATTTATGAGGTAAATTAGTTTAAAGTCGGTATCCTGATGGGCTGTATGAAGGGATTGTTCAGAGGCAGGGAAGAGGCAGGGAGGCAGGCGATCGCTATTGGTATTATTCTCAGTTTAAAATCATAGGATTGAAGGAAAGCTACCCAAAGACAAATGACCAATGACCAATGACAAAAGAACTGATAATTGAGGCAGGTCGCACCGAACAACAATATTGGAAAGACTTGTGGCGTTACCGGGAATTGTTCTACTTTCTGGCATGGCGAGATATCCTGGTAAGATACAAGCAAACCATCATTGGTATAGCCTGGGCATTAATTCGACCCTTTTTAACGATGGTGGTATTTACAATAGTTTTTGGTAAACTGGCAAAGTTACCGTCTGAAGGCGTTCCTTATCCGATTTTGGTATTTGCGGCGATGCTACCCTGGCAGTTCTTTTCCAATGCCCTTTCCGGGTGCAGCAACAGTTTGATCAGTAATGCCAATTTAATCGCCAAGGTATACTTTCCCCGCTTAATTGTGCCAGCCAGTGCGGTGATTGTCAGCTTTGTAGATTTTATGATATCGGGGATGATTTTGCTAGGCTTAATGG
>CAZNNK010000587.1:0-4768 GCA_964574085.1 uncultured Coleofasciculus sp. | reverse complement strand
TAGATACTCTAACTCAACTGGACTAACCTCCAGCTCCATTTTTCCGGCTTCAATCTTGGCGATATCTAAGATATCGTTGATGATGTTGAGCAGATGTAAGGCGCTATTATGGGCTTCCTGGATAAACTCGCGCTGTTCTTCGGGGTCATCCGCCATCCCTTCCAGAATCAGCTTGAGAAAGCCAATCATCCCATTTAAAGGCGTCCGCAATTCGTGAGAGGTGCTAGCCAGAAATTCACTCTTGAGGCGGGACACTTCTTCAGCTTGTTCTCTGGCTAGTTCCAGTTCTTTATAGAGCGTACCATGAGCGATCGCGGTTCCTACTTGTTCAGCTAACTCCCGCACTAGCTCAATTTCTGCATCACTCCAGGGGCGGTGGCGATCGCACTGTTGTAAACTAATTACACCATTGGGTTCATCTTTATAGGACGTGGAAACCACCAGCAGGGATTTTTCCTGGAATCGACTGGGGACAATTTGGTCAACGACTACGGGTTCAGAACTCCACATCGCTTGTTTGAGTATCGGTTCCGACTCCAGTTCCAGTGTCATCCCCAACATTTCATCCAATGAGTCTTGGCGATACTCTGCTTCCACCTTGACATCTGTGTAGTCGGGTTTGTAAGAACAGATAATGCAGCGACTGACTTGCAAAGCTTTGCCCAGACTATCCACCGTTTGTTGCCAGATGGTATCTAAGTCTAACGTCCGGCGAATCCGACGGGCAATTTGAGTCAGCAGTTTTTGATTGGGATCGACGCTTAACGGTACCAGTGAATCGATCACTTTTTGTACCGAACCCTCCGGTAACAAATGACCCATTACCCAAACCTGAGTCGCCTGACCGTCGGATTGTAAAATTGGGCTGATTACCAGTTCAAAGGGAAAAACGTGATCGCCATAACAGAAGTCATGGATACAGCGTTCTGGGGTGCGGTTTTCGAGTATCCGTTGAATTCGATCCCGATAAGCATCTAGAGCAATGGGATGAAACGTTTCGTTCAGGGGAACCCCAATAACCTGCTCTTGAGTTAAATCATACTGCTCGGCTTGCCGCCAATAAAAGGAGCGATACTGACCTGAGGAATCTTGACTACACATCAGATCAACCTCTAACTCCTGCAAAAAGCGTGACTCGCCTTGTGCAGTAGTAGATTGCATAGTGGTATACCCAAATCGAGGATGGTGGAAATCAGCAGGAGCAATCATCTACAAGAAACCTGGAAACTACAAGCAGCGAAAGGATTAGCGCTCGCACCAAGACAGACATAAATGCAACCCCCTAACGCCCTGGAGCCTCAGGCGAACTATAAAAGCGACGAACCTGGTGGCTCTCAATCGTTCCATTCGCCTCGTGGCGGTACTGGTGGATTTCGTCTCAAGGTGCGGGTTAGCTCATCATCGCGATCGCGCTCTCCTCTTAGCCATTGACGAATGGCTGTTTCTATCACCTTAGACGGATCATTGGTTAAGTGTTTGATTTGGTCTAACAGTTGAGCATCCATCAGGATAGATATTTCTTCTTTGTCCGTTGAATGCTCTCGATGGACAGCATGATTATTCATTTTCTGCGTTTTGGTGTTCCCCTACACTACAGTTTACGACAACTTGCTCTCTTGCCACCTGAGATTCGTGACGCAATCGGTCCGAAAAGGTTCTCTAGAGTTAGAGTATCAGGAGTATTGTCCCCATTTTCGGAAGAAACATTAAAATACATTAAGAGCTATCCATTCCGTGTTGCCGATTTTTTTGTCACCCGATAATTCTATGACTGATGTTCCTGTTTCTCGCATTCGCAATTTTTCCATCATTGCCCACATTGATCATGGTAAATCCACTTTAGCCGATCGCCTCTTACAGACAACCGGTACGGTAAGCGATCGCCAAATGAAGGAACAGTTCCTGGACAACATGGAATTGGAACGGGAGCGCGGGATTACCATTAAACTGCAAGCCGCTCGCATGAACTATCGGGCGCGAGATGGTGAGCAATACGTACTCAATTTGATTGATACCCCGGGTCATGTGGATTTCTCCTATGAGGTTTCGCGATCGCTTGTCGCTTGCGAGGGCGCATTGCTCGTGGTAGACGCCTCTCAGGGGGTTGAGGCTCAAACTCTGGCTAATGTTTATTTAGCCTTGGAGCATGACCTGGAAATTATTCCGGTTCTGAATAAGATCGACCTTCCGGGAGCCGAACCCGAACGAGTGATCTCAGAAATTGAAGAGGTCATTGGTCTCGATTGTAGCGGAGCCATCCTCGCATCGGCAAAGGAGGGTATTGGAGTTGATGAGATTTTAGAATCCATCGTGCATTTGGTGCCTCCCCCCCAGGATAATACCAATCAGCCCCTACGAGCCTTGATTTTTGATAGCTACTATGACCCCTACCGAGGCGTCATCGTCTATTTCCGGGTGATGGATGGTACGGTGAAAACCGGGGATAAAGTTCGCCTGATGGCATCCAAAAAAGAATATGAAATTGATGAACTAGGGGTATTGTCACCGACGCAAATCCAGGTTGAGGAATTACACGCTGGGGAAGTGGGATACCTCGCCGCCGCGATTAAAACTGTAGAAGATGCCCGTGTCGGCGATACCATTACCCTAGCGACTGAACCAGCAGAGAACCCCTTACCAGGTTATAAGGAAGCCAAACCCATGGTATTCTGTGGCTTATTCCCTACCGACGCCGATCAGTACGAAGATTTACGCGAAGCCCTCAACCGCCTCAAGCTCAATGATTCGGCTCTCAACTATGAACCGGAAACCTCTAGCGCCATGGGGTTTGGTTTCCGCTGTGGTTTCTTGGGCTTATTGCACATGGAAATTGTCCAGGAGCGATTAGAACGGGAGTATGATTTAGATTTAATTATTACCGCCCCGTCTGTGGTCTACCGTGTCACAACTATCGATGGGGAGGTGTTGGAAATCGACAACCCCAGTTTACTTCCTCCACCCCAGCAGCGGGAGAAAATTGAAGAACCCTACGTTCGCATCGAAATGATTACCCCAGAAACCTATGTGGGGACTCTGATGGAACTGTGTCAAACGCGGCGGGGTGAGTTCAAAGATATGCGGTATTTAACCCAAGGGCGAACCACGTTGGTGTATGAATTACCTCTGGCGGAAGTCGTGACTGACTTTTTCGATCAACTCAAATCGCGATCGCGCGGTTATGCCAGTATGGAATATCAGCTGATTGGGTATCGGGAAAACACGCTCGTCCGTCTTGATGTATTAATTAATGGTGATCCAGTGGATTCCCTGGCAATGATTGTTCATCGGGATAAAGCCTACAGTGTTGGTCGGGCGTTAGTCGAAAAACTCCGGGAACTGATTCCCCGTCACCAATTCAAAATTCCCCTGCAAGCCTCGATTGGGAGTCGGGTGATTGCTAGTGAACATATCCCTGCACTACGGAAAGACGTACTAGCTAAATGTTACGGCGGGGATATTAGCCGCAAGAAAAAATTGTTGCAAAAGCAAGCAAAAGGGAAAAAGCGGATGAAGTCTTTAGGTACGGTTGATGTCCCTCAGGAAGCATTTATGGCAGTCTTGCGCCTTGATCCTCAGTAGGTCAGGAATGAATTTGACGATAAAATCGGGCGCAAGCCTTTGCGCCCCTACAGTTTTCACGGTAAAGGCTGACAAAAGCAGAGGGTAAGGATTAAATTGGATGGTTGAGGGTGCATCAAGATAAAAATGCTCAAAACTCTACGCTATCCCGCACGTTTAAACCAAACCCATGTCAATCAAATTTAAGCATCTAACCGCTTCAGGTCAATTATTAAGTGCAGCTCTTTTAGTCATCATGCTGAATAGTTGCGCTCAGACTGCTTCAAATGAAATAGAGTCCTCTTCTGCCTTAAGCAATTCAACGGAAACCCGTCAAGATGTAGCTTCTAACGCTGATGTTACCCCGCTTTGGTCAGATAGCTTTGCCGCAACGGATTGGCAGAAAGCTTGGAATTTTAAAAGTGAGAAACAGTGGGGTTTAGAAAATAGTGAAGTGATTAAAGACGCCGACGGCAGATTTGACCAAGTTCTGCGGGTAAACTATCCGGCGGGTTCAGCTAGTCCTACGGTTTCTCGAAAAAATGATGCACCGTTAGGAGGTACGCAGTTTTATGCGGATTTAGGTTTACCTGCTAAAGACTCCCTGCGCTTGAGTTATTATGTTCGTTTTTCCGACGACTTTGACTTTGTTAAGGGGGGTAAGTTACCGGGACTTTACGGCGGTGACGGTGCTAGTGGCGGGAAAACGCCTGATGGAACCAATGGGTTTTCGACGCGCTTTATGTGGAGACGCAATGGCGATGGGGAACTGTATGCCTATCTACCCACAAGTGACGAATATGGCACATCAATTGGTCGGGGGAATTGGCAATTTATCCCTGGAACTTGGCATCATATTGAGCAGGAGGTTGTCCTCAATGAACCGGGTCAAGCCAATGGTCGGGTTAAAGTTTGGTTGGATGGCAATATGGTTCTAGATGAGCAAGGATTGACATTTCGCACCGTTGAAGACCTGAAAATTGATGGTATATTTTTCTCCACCTTTTTTGGCGGTGGTGATCCCTCTTGGGCAACTCCCAAAGATGTGTATGTCGATTTTGCTGATTTCTCTGTCTCCGAGGTGAACGAATAGTGGAAAAGTCTATCTCAAAGTAGTGGACTGACACAGCTAAAATTGTGGAATAGATTTGACGTTTAAACCGGGCGCACGTCGGTGCGCCCCTACAATTCTAATCAACCAATTAAGGTG
>CAZNNK010000586.1:0-4770 GCA_964574085.1 uncultured Coleofasciculus sp. | reverse complement strand
CTGTGTTCCTGCCCAAATCTGAATGCTGCGACGATTATCATAATATAGAAATACTAATTTACAGATAGTTTGCCTCGGACTCGCAGGCTGAATCTGATAACGCAAAGCTCCGAACCACTCGTGACTCAAATAAATTTGTTGCCGATCAATCCGCAGTTTAGTGGATTTAGTTATCCCCAATAAAAACACAACTATGAATATAATACCTACAGAAAATTCAATCCTAAACATTGCAACTATGAACAACCCTACTGGAACACTAATCAAGAGTAATAAGTGTTCAGGGTTATTTTTTGCCCAAGTCCAAAATCTCCGAAATTGAAATATAGAATTATCAACAACAATGATGTGTTCTTGACCTTTCTGATCAGTATATTTAATTTGAGCAGGAATAAGAATTTCCAAAGCATCCCCTGCTTTCTTCAATTGAATCTTACTGCCAACTGGTTTTCCCTTAACTGGCAACTTCTTCTCTCTCTGACCGGGATTTGCCAAAAAGTTTAATGCCTCCTCCGCCGAGGTGAAACGCCTGTTTAAATCGGGTTCAGTCATCCACTGCAACCAGTCAACGAAAGTTTCACTCAGATGAATTTTTGGCTCAAACTGAATTTGCAAATCCACTTGAGGTAACTCCGCTGGATGCGTCCCGGTGACTAAGTAAATTAACGTTGCACCTAAGCTGTAGAGATCAGAAGCTGGAACCGCCGTTCTGCCAAATTGTTCCGGTGGCATATACCCATACGTTCCCACAATCGTCAGTGTACTACCTTCTGTTGCGGCTAAGGTTTGGACTGAGCCAAAATCAACTAAATAAACTTGACCAATACTTTCACCCGATGGCTGTCCTAACAGAATATTACTCGGCTTAATATCCCGATGAATTACTGGGGGGTGCTGTAGATGCAAATATATCAATATTTCTAGCAAAGCTTGAGCTAATTGCTTAATTTGTATTTCGTTAAACTCCTGTCCAAATTTCACCCATTCTGCCAAGGATTTTGCTTCGATATAGCTTTGTACCAGGGCAAACCCTTTAGTTTTAGGTGTCTGGAATTCAAAGTGGTCTAAGTAAGCCGGAATTGCCGGATGGGAGAGTGACTGTAAAGTTTCGGCTTCTCGCTGAAACAGTTTGAGATCGTCCCATTGAAAATCGACACCAAAGCTGAGGAGTTTAATCGCAACTAATTTCTGGGTTTGTAAGTCTTGCGCCAACAAGGTTCGTCGTCCGGCATTTTTGCCAAGCTGTTGCTTGATAGCGTAACGTTCCCCTAAGACTTGCTCAACCATATTTCCTTCTCAATTAAAAATTAAACAATAACTTATCAAATCAAATTTATTTAGGTAAACTTATGACATTCAGCAAACCCACAACTTTTGCGATCGCTCTGCCTCAGCGAAAAAATGTAGCTGTTGATACAAATTATTCAAGCAGCGAATACTCTACACTCAATGATAATGCCTAGCTCGTGATCAGAGCTTTTGTAGAATTTTGTGCTGTCCCTGACATGCTCCCTCTCAATACGGCTGATTCACTTCATCGGGTAGAGTTAAGGTAAATGAAACCATCGCCTGATGTGAATTGTCTAACGGCTGACTCGCCACCTCAATTGCGCCATTGAGATGATTGACTAAACACTTGACTAATGCTAATCCTAATCCGGTTCCGGGAACAGCCTGCTTAGTAATTCCTTGACCGCGCCGAAATTTCTCGAAAATATAGTTAATATCAGTGGGTAATATACCGTCACCGATATTGGTCAAGGTTAACACCAACCGATTGACCGCAGCATGAATGTGATACTCAACTTTGAGCGAAACCGTTGTATCAGGGTGGGAATATTTGCCAGCATTGGTTAACAATTCCAACAGGATACGGTTTAAACTCTCTGGATCAGTGTGAATCATCAACGAGTTTAAGGAGCAATCTAGGTTCAATGTCAATGACTTCGACGCCCATTTCTGCTCAAAATCCTGGGCTAATGTCTGGATCAGCAGGATTACGTCAATAGATCGCTTCTGGATATAAGCGGGATTGGATTCGAGTTGCTGTAAACTGAGTAAATCGTTGATCAGATCGATTTCTTGATTACACTGTTGCTCAAGAATGTCTAAATACTTTTGCCGCCGCTTGGCGGGGAGTTTGGGTTGGCGCAACATACGAATTGCCAAACTCATCGCCGTTAACGGTGTTCTCAGCTCATGATTCATGGTACTAATGAATTCTTCTTTAAGCTGATTTAATTCCTGAAGCTGATCCACCTGTTGGCGGATGCTTTGATGTAACTGGGCGGGAATGGTTAAACAGGGGGATGGCTGAACCGAGTGATGGTTAAGGCAGGAGGGTTCTGGCTGTCGGCTTTGATGCTGGTGAATCAACTCACTCAGTTGCGTCGCCACCCATCTGATCCATTCAATGTCATCCCCTTGCCATAAACGCGGCTGATCCTGTTGGACAACCAAAAATCCTAATCGTTTCAGATGTTGAGAACCATTGCTAAAGGTGTGACACAGGGGAACCATTAACACCCCATGGCTAATTGCCTCCTCAAATCGGGAGATTTCTTGAGTTCTGATTGGAGTATTTGCCCAATCCGCGATCGCAATCGGTTCAGGTGTCTGTTTCCAAGCCATTTGGCATAAGCCAGAGTCAGATAACCGGAAGGATTGATGGAGTAATCGTTGGGAGTTTAGCTGAACTGATTGATCAAGCGTAGGAGTACACCATTCAGCGACAACCTTAACCTCAATTGATGGCGGAGGCTTGCTATCTTGATCCGGTTGATCTAGAGCATGATTATCATTAAACAGCAGTAGCCAACCCCGATCTGCCTGAAGTGCTTGAGTGGTATTGGCAACCACTTGTGCCATTGTCTCATCGAGATTGCGATCGCTCTCGATAAACTGACTGAATGGGGAAAGCAGCGTCTGATATCGTTTGGACTGATCGACCTGCTGGGTAAGCTGAACGTGAGCGATGGCAACGGCTACAGATTCAGCCACCTCACTTAACCGTTGTTTGTCCTGTATTGTCCAATCATAAGGCTGCGATCGCCCTAACACGATCATCCCATTGATCCTGGATTGGCACCAGGTATGAAGCCTCAACATTGCCCTAACAGGGAGCCAATCCCAACACCGTTGATCGGCTAACTCCAGATCAGACTCCTGAATATCCCGAATTGCCAAAGGTTTTTCCGTTCCAGTCAACCAGAGGTATTGCCCTAGGTTTTGCGGTTGAGGTTGTAGCTTTGAGCCGCCCTCGGCATACCATAATCCCAATTGGGGGATTGCGGTTTCTGGGGAAAACGCTGCAATTAAGCAACAATCAACCTGAAACGCCTCACCTAATACCTGGGCAATACTCGCCAATAACGTCTGTGGATTGGGACTAGCAATGATCCTTGAAATAATCTGTTGTCCCAGTGGACTGGATGAAGGCGGGTAATGCATGAGTGAATACCTCTATGCTCCTAGGTGAGAACGGCGACAACAGTTTTAGTAGAAGACATATCCGACGTTTCACCTGCTTTCCCCAAGTGCTACAAGGCTTAGGGATTAATTTTCGGATTAGTCTCCAGACATCAGTCAAAGGATGGATTTTTGAAACGGTTGTTGCTGATACAACTGGCTCAAAGATAGATGGTCGTACTTAGTATTCCCGTTCTGACGAGGGATATACCAACAGAGTTCATATTTTTTGAGAGAAATGTCGCGTCCCCGGAGCAAGGTGGATGAGATCATAAGCTTATGTCTCTTCATTCACACCAATAAACGAAGGACAAATGACATAAGACAAATGACCACTACTGCGACTGTCTCTGTTTTGCCTGCTGTTGAGCCAGTTGACTGTTTTGGCGATAAAGGATAACCCGATCTCTAGCGGTTTCATAACGGGGATGATCCGGGTTAACGCTACTCATCAGAGTTGATGCTTTCTCCCACCTCGCTGCTATATCTAACCACTGAGCGGCTGTATTCGCCGTTTTCCCCTCAGCATCAGCTTCAATGGCGAGCCGAACCGCTTCGGTAAAGGGATCTGAAGGTGTTGCGGTTGTTGAGGGTGTTGTTGGTGAAGGTGAGACAGGTGTGGGGGGAGAGGTTGGTTCTTGAGGAGTGGTGCTAGCGTTTAACGTGGGAATTAAGCGATCATAAACCAACCAACCTGCTAAAAGTAGGAGAACAAGAACGCTAATACCACCGACAAAACGGCGCTGGAAACGAGGGTTTTCCTTAAATTTGCGGGAGGATACCTGGGGAAGCTGAGTTTTCTTCTTTGGTTCAGCTTTAGGAGATTTGAATGCCTTTATCCCTTGCTGAAGCAGGTTAGGCTTACTCAGCACGATTTCTTGAGACCATAAAAGATGGTCTGGGTTACGGCTGATTTCTTCTAACCATAGCAGTTGTTGCTCCTGCACAATACGGCTGTTGATGTTTACCCGGCGAATGTTACGCGGCGCAATATCTTCCAGGATCGTTTGGATTTGATTGACGAGAACAGAACGCTCCAGGGGTTCGACGACAGGTGCTTCACACAACAGGTGCAATACGCCATCGGCAAAAACCGCTCGGGTTCTGACGCGCTCATCGGCTAACTTTTGATTCAGAATTTGAATTATCGCCGCCACACTGCCTTGGTGAGCTTGTTTGGCGATATCATCCATCGAATCGTGCATATTGGGTTAAGCTATGGATTAGTCGCTAGGGCTGACTGTTTTAATTTACCTTCCAGCGCTCTAGGACACAAGAAACCTACATAGGGCTTGCTGAATA
>CAZNNK010000585.1:1480-4773 GCA_964574085.1 uncultured Coleofasciculus sp. | reverse complement strand
GGTTTAGGATTAGGATTAGCGATCGCCCAAAATCTGGTGCAACTGCAAGGTGGTACAATTCACGCCGAAAGCCCCGGAGAAGGACAAGGGACGACGTTTATTGTTAAGCTACCCCTTTTGGACGATGACGACAAAAAAATAACTGCCGATGATGGAAATAACTCATCTTTGACCTTTGATGCATCTATCTTAAGTCGGATAAGAGTTTTAGTGGTCGATGATGATGCCGATGCCCGTGAATTCTTAATCGCCATTCTGGAACAGTACGGGGTGATGGCAACTGCCACAGCATCCGCAACTGAAGCGCTAGAATGGCTGCAACAAATGAACTATGATTTGCTACTCAGTGATATTGGTATGCCCGGTGAAAATGGCTACAGTCTGATGCGCCGAATCAGGGCATTACCGTCAGCCCAAGGGGGACAAGTCCCGGCGGTGGCTGTTACCGCTTATGCGAGAGAAGAAGACCGCATTGAAGCCCTATCAGCAGGCTTCCAAATGCACATCTCTAAGCCGATTGAACCCAGGCAATTACTGAAGGTCATTGTTCGTCTACTGGAGATTTCCTGAACGGATTTGATGAATAGGACGATCAGAATTAAACCCCTTTGTCACCTTGGGTGGCGTTACAGTGTTTCCCTATTCGCCATCGCCATCGCCCTTTTTGTTCAACTATTCCTGACACCCTTAGGGGAACTAGAAAGCCCGTTTTTGCTATTTTTAGCCGCCGTGATGGTGAGTGCCTGGTATGGTGGCAGGGGGGCGGGAATCTTGGCAACGGTTTTGGCGGCGTTAAGCGGCAGTTATCTGTTTTTATCGCCAACCTATTCGACTGGAGTGGATAGTTTAGGACAAACCCTGCGCTTAGTTTTGTTTGTCCTAGAGGGGGTATTTCTTAGTAGCACAATTTCCGGTTTAACCGTTGCCAGAGAGCAAGTGACATGCGGACAAGAGGCGTTAAGAGAAAGCGAAGAGAAATTCCAATTGGTAGCGGAAAGCCTACCCCAAATTGTCTGGACGGCTCAATCCGATGGTTCAGTGGATTATTATAATCAACGCTGGGCGGAATATAGTGGTATTTCTCAACAGCAGGGTCAAGGCTGGGGCTGGAAACCTGTCCTCCATCCCGACGATGAACAAAAGACAATCGACACCTGGAATCAGGCTGTAGCCAGGGGTGAATTATACGAATGTGAGCATCAAATTAGACGCGCCGATGGGGAATTCCGTTGGCATTTGAGTCGCGCTTTTCCCCTCCGAGATAGCCACGGCAAAATTATTAAATGGTTTGGCACAGCGACGGAGATTCACCAGCAAAAGCAAACAGAAGCCAAACTGCGGGAAAGCCAGGAACTGTTCCAAAATTTTATGGACTATAGTCCAGTCGCCGCCTATATTAAAGAGGAATCAGGACACTATATTTTTGTAAACCGGATAGTGGAAAAAACCTGGCATCGCCCTTTCATGGATTGGCTGGGGAAAACCGATTTTGACTTCTTTTCCGATGCGATCGCGCAACAAATCCGCGATAATGATCTCAAGGCGTTAGCGGGTGATCACGCGATTGAACGGCTAGAAACCACAGAAAATGATGATGGCACTCACTACTGGCTTTCCTATAAGTTTCCTCTAAAAACCGCCTCTGGACAACGCTGGTTAGCCGGGATGTCGATGGATATCACCGAACGCCAGCAGATGCAGGAAGCGCTGCGACAAAGTGAACAACGATTCCGACAAGCGGTCATTAATGCCCCTTATCCGCTGATTATTCACGCCGAAGATGGGGAAGTGCTGCAAGTTAACCAAATGTGGACGGAATTGACCGGATATACTCATGATGACATTCCCACCATGGCAGATTGGACGGAAAAAGCCTATGGTGAACGCCGAGAGGTTGTGCGAGAGCGGATTGATCAGTTATATGCGTTGAATGATAAATTCCATGAGGGAGAATTCGCGATCGCGACGAAACAGGGTAGCCAGAGAATTTGGGATTTTAGTTCCGCCCCTCTAGGAAAATTACCCGATGGCAGACGTACTGTCATCTCCATCGCCACCGATATTAGCGATCGCATATTGGCAGAAGAGTTACTTCGGGGACAAAAGCAGATTCTGGAAGCGATTGCCACAAATGTTCCCCTGTCTGATATCCTTGATGCGATCACGCAATTGATTGAGTCTCACGCGGATGAGTCAATTTGTGCGGTGTTGCTGTTAGATCAGCAAAAGAAGACATTACACTATGGCTGTGCGGGTCGTTTACCGGAACGTTTCCAGCAGGTTACTAACGGTGTGGCGATCGGTCCTGGTGCGGGAAGTTGTGGCACAGCCGCTTATCGTGACGAACCGGTAATTGTCTGTGACATTGCCAGCAGCCCACTTTGGGCAGACTACAAAGACATTGCCCTATCCGAGAATCTGGCAGCCTGTTGGTCGATTCCCCTACACTCCAGCAATGGTGACGTTTTGGGAACCTTCGCCATGTATTATCCCACACCCCGCCATCCCAGCGCTGAGGATTGGAATTTAATCGACCAATTCATCCATTTAGCTGAGATTGCCATCGAATCGTCTCAAGCCAAACAAGCGCTGAAAGCCAGCCAAGAACGGTTGCGGCGATTTGCTGAATCCGATTTGATTGGGATTCTCTTTGGCGACATCTATGGGGGAATCCAAGACGCCAATGATACCTTCTTGAATATCGTCGGCTACAGTCGGGAGAATTTGCAAGCAGGGCGATTGGGCTGGCGTGACATCACGCCACCGGAGTATCTGCCTTTAGATGAGGTGAACATTGTCCAGGCAAAAGAAAAAGGACGGTGTATCCCTTATGAAAAAGAGTATATTCGCCAAGACGGGACTCGCGTTTGGGTATTGGTGGGTTATGTGTTGCTAGGTGAGGCGCGGGACGAAGCGGTAGCGTTTATTCTCGATATTAGCGATCGCAAACAATCTGAAGCCATTTTACAACGACAATCCCAGGAATTAGCCCAAACCAACCGCCTCAAAGATGAGTTTCTCGCCACCCTTTCCCACGAACTCCGCACGCCCCTCAATTCAATCCTGGGTTTAGCCAAACTTCTACCCATGCGCCGTTTAAATGAAGAGAGGATGGCGCGGGCGCTGGAGACCATTTCTCGCAATACTCAATCCTTAGCGCAACTGATTGAAGATGTCCTGGATATGTCAGATATTATCACCGGAGAACTGACATTGGATGTCTCGCCGGTGGAACTACTGCCGATTATCGAACGGGCAATTGCCTCTATCCGGGTGGCGGCTGAGGCAAAGAC
>CAZNNK010000585.1:0-1470 GCA_964574085.1 uncultured Coleofasciculus sp. | reverse complement strand
TTGCTCCCATATTAGGGGATGCCAGCCGCTTACAGCAAATTGTCTGGAATTTACTCTCCAATGCGGTCAAATTCACACCCAAGGGGGGACAGATTCAGGTTCGCTTAGAACAGATTGAGGATCAGGCGCAAATCCAGGTAAGTGATACCGGGATTGGGATTCATGCTGAGTTTCTCCCCTATGTCTTTGATCGCTTCCGTCAGGAGGACGGTTCACTGACGCGATCGCACGGCGGTATAGGGATGGGATTAGCGATCGTGCGTTACCTAGTGGAACTACAAGGCGGTACCGTGTGGGCAGAAAGTCCCGGATCAGGTCAGGGTGCCACATTCACCGTGCGTTTTCCCATTTTTCCTCAAGGCAGAAGGCAGAAGGCAGAAGGCAGGGAACAGGAGGAAAGAGGCAAAAGAGAATCGCCGTAGTCAAGTAGAGACGCGCCATGGCGCGTCTCTACAATGGTGCCGAAAGTCCTAATCGATGTGTCTACTGCTATAAAATCTAAGTAACCTGTCTAATTCCGCGAATTCCCAACGCTAGGACAAAACGACGATAAAATCTAAGCAACGAGAATCGAACGCCGAGGGAGGATTTTTATGCCAAACCCTTTTCCTGGGATGAACCCCTACCTAGAACACCCAGAAATCTGGCCCGGAATACATTTATTACTAATTAGTGAACTGACTAAGTTCCTGTCTCCTCAACTGCGTCCCAAATACAGAGTTGCGGTTGAAGTGCGTCTGTATGAAACCATGGGTGAAAAATCACTCCTGGTTGGTATTCCCGATTTAACAGTCAAAGGTTCACAGGCGACAACTGAACAGTCAATGACCAATGTTGCTGTCGCCCCATCCCCACCTCAACCCCAGACCGTACAAGTTCCCGTACCTGAAACCATTAAACAAGGTTATTTAGAAGTACGAGAAATCGCCACAGGTGAAGTCGTAACCGTCATTGAAATCCTCTCTCCAATTAATAAACGTTCGGGAGAAGGTCGCCAAGACTATGAAACTAAACGCAATAAAATCTTTGGCAGTTCAACTCATTTAGTGGAGATTGATTTACTGCGTCAGGGAAAACCTTTGCCAATTTATCATAGCAATAGTCAAACTCATTATCGAATTTTAGTCAGTCGAGGAGACCATCGTCCTCAAGCTGATTTGTATGCTTTTAATCTACGAGATACGATTCCCTCATTTCCCTTACCCTTGAAATCGGGCGATCGCGAACCCTTCGTAGACTTACAGGTATTGTTGAATAATGTATACGACCAAGCCAGTTATGATTTAGCCATCGATTATACTCAAGAACCCATATCGCCATTGGTGGCAGATGATCAGGTTTGGGTAAATACATTATTAACCGAGCAACAACTGCGATAATGCTAGCAGGGGAAGCTGTCAATAATGCCGAAATTTTTGCCGTAGTGCGAGCATCTTGCTCGCTACATTGAGCATCTTGCTCGCTACATTG
>CAZNNK010000584.1:0-4784 GCA_964574085.1 uncultured Coleofasciculus sp. | reverse complement strand
GGATATGGTTAATTGTCCCCATCGTGCTGAATGTACCCCGGGTACTTATAACTGTCCCCATCGTGGCGATATCGCTTGGAACAATAGGATTCCTTATATTATCACTCCTCGGCGCACCGCGATTCTCACCGATCAACCCCTCCTACACTGGAATGGATTACCTGACGCCACCCACTATACTGTCACCCTGGAGGGAGAGGGAATTGAATGGACAACCCAAGTCAGTGATACCCAAATCACCTATCCAGGAGAACCCCCACTGCAACCTGGTGGTGATTATCTACTCATTATTGAAGCCGATACCGGGGAATCCTCACTGGATGAATCCCCCCTACCTGGCGGACTAAATTTCAGCCGACTCGACGCCCAACAAAGCCAACAAATTGACACTCAAGCCACCGAAATCAGCCAACAACCCTGGAATCAAACCGCCAAAGCCCTAGCCTTAGCCACCCTCTATAGTAAACATCAACTTCATACTCAAGCGATCGCAACCCTAGACTCCCTCATCGCCGACGGCGTAGAAAGTGCAGCCATCTACCGCAAAATAGGCGATCGCTACTTTTATCACCTCGCCCTCCCCCTCCAAGCCAAACCCTACTACACCAAAGCCATCGAACTTACCCAACCCAACGACATCGAAGAAAAAACCCACGCCCAATATCACCTAGGGCGCATCGAAGCCGCACTCGGTAATCACGAGGAAGCCAAACACTGGTTCACCCTCGCCCTCCAAGGCTATCAAACCCTCGGCTACACCCAAAAAATTGAGGAACTTGAACAACACTTAAACCAATAACTCAACCCCCGCCCCTCCACCTCCAACCCCTCTGCGCCCCTCTGCGCTTACCTCTGCGTACCTCTGCGTTAAAAAAACATCAACCCATAACCACTCAAAAAAATCATGAAACCCCACATTCTCCCCCAAACAACCCTCATCGCCCTCCTAACCCTCGCCCAACCCATCACCCGCGCCCAATCCATCATCCCCGCCAACGATAACACGGGAACCCTCGTCAACACCACAGGCGATCGCTTTGACATCAGCGGCGGTACCCTTTCCCCCGACGCCACCAACCTTTTCCACAGTTTTCAGGAATTTGGTCTAGAATCTGAGCAAATTGCCAACTTCCTCTCCACCCCCAATATTCAGAATATTCTCAGTCGAGTTACCAGCAATAATCCCTCCATCATTAACGGCTTAATCCAAGTCACCGGGAGTAACGCCAACCTATTCTTAATCAACCCAGCCGGGATTATCTTTGGTGCTAACGCCCAATTAAACATCCCCGGCGATTTTACCGCCACAACCGCCACCGGAATCGGATTTGCTAATAACCATTGGTTTAATGCCTTTGGCGACAATACCTACTCCAATCTCATCGGCACACCCAATCAATTTGCCTTCGATTCCTCCAATTCTGGCAGTATTATCAACGCCGGTAACTTAGCCGTCACCGCCCAGCACAACTTAACCCTATTAGCCGGACAAGTGATTAACACCGGTGAATTAAGCGCACCGGGGGGAAGTATTACCGTTGCTGCTGTACCTGGATCTAATTTAGTCGAGATTAGGCGATCGGGAAACCTCCTCAGTTTAGAACTAGAACCGCCCCGAGATACACAAGGAAATATTCTCCCCGTTACTCCCTTAGATTTAGCCGAACTCCTCACAGGAACAGCACCTGAATTAGATACTCAATTAACTGTTGCTGAGGATAACACGGTTCAGTTAGCCAATTCTGGGATAACCTTACCCAATCAACCGGGAACCACCATTATTTCTGGCAGTCTTAACGTTGCCAACTCTGCCTCCATTCCAGCCAATCAGTCGATTAATATTATCGGTAAAAACGTCGGACTCATCAATGCCACGATTAATGCATCAGGGAATTATCAAGGGGGAAGTATTCGGATTGGTGGCGATTATAAAGGTCAAGGGGCTATTCCCAATGCTGAAAACACGTTTATCAGTTCCGATTCAGTTATTAATGCTAGTAGTATCCTGAATGGTAATGGGGGTCGAGTTATTGTTTGGGCAGATGATATTACCACATTTAACGGTACAATTCTCGCCCGTGGTGGTCAAGATTCTGGCAATGGCGGATTTGTTGAAGTTTCCGGCAAAAACAATCTAGTTTTTCGGGGCGATGTTGATGTCATGGCAACCCATGGGCAAGCAGGAAACCTCCTACTTGATCCAGTCAATATCACGATAGTCGATCAGACTGATTCTGCTGATGATAATGAATTGAATGATAAGACCATTCTGTTTTCAGACAGCTTTATAGATAATTTTACCATTTCCAGAGGAAAACTAGAAAGCTTATCTGGCAATGTCACATTAGAAGCGACAAATAATATTAACATTGAAGATCTAGCTAATAATAAGTTAAGTCTAAATACAGGTTATGGTAAAACCATCACATTTAGAGCGGATGCCGATGGCAATGGTGTTGGTAATTTTGGGATGAATCCGGGAGATACTATCCGCACAGGAGGAGGGGCGATTATGATTACGGGAGTCAATGTTGATGTCGGCAAGATTCATACGCTAAATTATAGTAATTCTCTAGTTCACCATGGTGGCAATATCACGATTATCAGTGATGGTGGTCATATTAACACAGGTATTTTACAATCATGGGGAAGAGAAACGATAGGAGATAGTGGCACAATTACCCTTCTGGCTAATAATGGCAACATCCGTACTGGTAAACTAGAATCCCAAGCGACAGGAGTACCCCATTTTGGAAATGGTGGCGATATTAACCTCATCGCGAATAATGGTAATATTGAAGTATTTGGCGGCATAAATAGTAGCGCTGAAGGTGTTGGTGATGCTGGAAACATTAATATAACTGCTAACAGAGGTGATATTAAAATAACAGGGCTTGACCAGAAATTTAGTATTTCTTCGTTAAGCTTTGTGGGAACTGGGGGTGAGATTAAAGTCCAAGCCACAAGGAATATTGAAATTTTAGGAACAATTAGCTCCTTATCCGGATTGGGTAATACGGGTAACGTCACATTAACCAGTGAACAAGGGAATATTTCCAGTGGTAGCATTGGTTCTGCTGTTTTTAGTGGAACGAGTGGCAAAATAACCATTAGTGCCCCCAATGGCAGCATTCATGCTGGTAATATTGGTTCATTTTCTATACAGGGCAGAGGTAATGATATTACACTCACAGCTAGGAATAATTTGATAACAGGGGACCTAATGTCTTCAGGTGCAATTGGCAGTGGTTTAATTCGTTTAACCGTTACTAACGGTTCTATCAATACCCTCCAATCTGATTTTTCTCAACTGTTCAGTTGGGTTGATTTATTACCAATCAATAATTTTCCGGAACTTGATGATTTAGTCGAACCTATAACCCAGGTACCCACTCATACTCTCGATTCATCCTCTCAATCAGGATCAGGCGGTGCAATTATTCTTAATGCACCAAATGGGGATATTATTACTGGTGGGAAAGCAATCAATTCCCAGGGTTCTGTTAATGCGGGAAATATTACCCTAACCAGTGGGGGTATTATTGATACAACAGGCGGTATAATTAGCGCTCCTGGTGGAATTAAAGGTGGTAACATTACCCTGCTTGCGCCCGGTAATATTGATACGGGAACAATTACTGTATTTTTAAGTGGCTTTAATGGTGATAGTGGCGATATTCGGATCACCAGTACCGATGGCAATATTAACACCAGCAGTGGTGCATTAATTACAGCATCTGGATTGGGTTTAGGCGGGAATATCACTCTGGATGCAGCAGATGCAATTACCGTGGGAGAAATTAATGCCTTCTCTTTCATCGACAGAGGTGGCAAAATTGCTCTGAGCGCAGATACGAATATTACACTCAGCGGAGATATTCAAACCAACCAAAATAACATTACTTTGAATGCACCTGTCACCTTAGCGGATAATGTGGCGTTGACGACATCAGACTCTAGTGGTATTATCTTTAATGATATTATCAACGGTTCCTATAATCTGACCCTAAATTTAGAACAAGGACAGGTTAAATTTAACGATCGCCTGGGTAATTTAACCCCCTTAAATAACCTACAGGTTCAAGGTACGATTACCACAACCAATCCATCGGGTATAGATATCACCACCTTAAATAGGATTGAAACCCAAGATATTACTTCACCAGGCGGGATTCGCCTCACCAGCAATCAACGCAGTATCACCACCCATCGCCTGAATACCTCGTCACCGAATAATAGTGGTAATATCACCCTGAAAGCACCCGGTAACATTACCGTGAGTGACATTAATAGTCAAAGTTTAGGTAACGGAAAGGGTGGCGATGTTGAGATTACCACGGGACAATTTTTCCAAGCTATAGATACATTCCTGGATCAAAATGGAACTCGTACAAGTATTTCTACGGCTGGAATTAGTGACGGCGGAACTATTCTGATTCACCATGGCGGCGATGGGATTACCCCATTTATTGTCGGGAATGCAACTATCAATGGTACTGAGGGCGCGATTAGTCGAGGAAACGATACTCCCGAAAGCCAGATAGTACCCACACAAAGATATCTACACACTCATAAACAAGACCGCGATCGCATTCAGATTATATCAGTTTCTCCAGCTTCACCCCCACCCCCTGATCCCAATCCCCTACCACCTAAACCCAATCCTACTCCTCCATTAACACCGGATTCTCCATTACCCTCTCGTTCTAATTCTGCATCACCCCCAGAGACTCCAACCCCACCCAATCCCATCGAATTTCTCGCCCGTCATGTTGGCGATATTC